>NZ_SPPA01000001.1:0-171762 GCF_004569585.1 Muribacter muris
GCGAGCAGTAACACCCGCAATAAACAGTTCAATCAGTTTGTTTTGCTTGTACTGACTTAAACGACTTCTTCTCATAGGGATTATTCTAACCTGAAATTAGATTTCCCTAGTTATCTAGTACAGCCCCTATTAGTTTATGCCTTTGGGGAAATGATGAGAATGACACTTGCTCTCCCAAAATCAGCAGTGCTCACTCTATTCAAAAAAATAAAATATTATCTAAGATATCTGAAAATGGAAAAGTTTCATACTTCAAATTAAAAGACTGCGATAAAACTAATACTCTTAAAGCTACTTTTGATGAAGTTGGTATTAATAAATTTAGTACATTCAGAGGGCTTTGTAATAAACATGATAAAATACTTTTCCAACCTATAGAAGATAGGGATTTCGAACCAAATGAAGAAAACATGAATTTATATTTCTTGCGTGCCATTTTAAAAGAAACGCACTCTTGTATGCATTCTTTAGAAATAGCAAATAATATTAAAAAAAAACTTTTTCCAGAGCCCTATAATTTTCCATTAAAAATCGAAATAATATATGATAATAAATTAAGTATAGCAGAGCTTGAAAGTTTAATGCGGTATTTTAACAATGAGAAAAGAATATGTGATAATAAATTAAACATAGCAGAATTTGAAAGTTTAATATCGCATTTAAAAAGTGTCATTAAAAATAAGGATACAGAAAACCAGATTGAACATATTTACTATTCTTTCGAAAAAGAATACTATTTAGCTGTGAACTCTGCATTTATTCCATATACTAGTTATAACCTTGAAGAAATATATAATCAAGAAGATATAAATGAAATAAATAACCCTGACAATAAAACCATAGAAAATTATAAAGGAATAACATTAAACATCTTTCCTGAAAACGGTAAGACACACATAATATTTTCTTTCTCTAAACATAACAAAAAAATAAAAGAAGCATTACAGAAAATGCTACAAAAAAACATTAATCATATAAAACTTGAACTCTCCGATATGATTCTAAAATATTGTGAAAATATTGCGTTTAAACCTAGCTATATAAGAGATTATTTCTCAGAAAATGAACTTAACACTATCAAAAAAAAATATCATCCGATTACACAACTGGAAAATCCTTTGAAATTTTCTATATTTCAGGACAATCCTACATTAAAGCCTAAAGATAGATAAACAGATTTAATTGCATAAATTACACATAAAGGTGGAACACCGCTTTACAGCTACCCTAAAGGGAAAAAATCAGAATACTACCTACTAGAAGGTACCCAACTATGCTTAATATATGAGCCGAAAGGAAATGCAAAACGTGTGAAAGTCATTTTTCAAGATGAAAATGACAAACAAATTATAGGCTATTTAGAGCGAACTAAACTAAAACGGATCTACAAAAGGTAATCTAAAGCGTATAATCTACCCCGACTAAATTAACACAATGGGGAGATATAAAATGCAAGAAAAATCAATAACTGAACATTACTATCTATTAGTGAAATTCGCTTTGCTATTTTTTATAGTGTCTATACTCAATTTTGTTTTTAGTGATATTGCACATTATCTTAGCCTTGAAAAACCAATAAAGTATAGTTGCTATTTTATGATAATTGGCTGTTCTTATTACTTATGCGCTAAATTATTAAAACAACACTATTATTTATTACAGCTTATTCATAAAAAATAGCAAATTATTCTTCCCTCGTCTTCAACTCCATTTCCACTTGGCTGGTAAACCCACTGTCTGCATTCAGGCTGTGGGTTACTTGGGTGATTAGCCAATCGTTTGAATCAATTTGAGCCTTAAAGCCGGCCACACTCACTGTCATTTCAGGCATTAACTCGGCATTGCCTTCCGCAAGGGATAGACTGAAAGTTGCTAAGCCTCTCTGCAATTTTTCAAAATTTCGTTTGCACGCATTGAGTGCCGATTGTTGAGTGGCATAGGTATGCCGTAGAGTTTTAATATTCTCCGAATCACTTTCTACGGGTTTGTGATGCACAATTTCATTCACCTTGCGTCCTTTGCCTTTGACAAATACAGTTTCCTTAATGCTTTGTCCGTCTTTGCCTTTGATAACTTTGCCCTTTTTATAGGTTTTGATATTACCGTTTTTATCCTTTTTAACCCTGCCTTTGCTATCCCGCATTGGCTCGCCTGCTTTGCCTCGTTTAGCTTTCGTTACCTTACGCATTGTCGGCTTCACGACTTTTTTCACTTCGGTGTTTTCATCAAAAACTACCTCGCCCCGTTTGCCCGTATTGGTATCGTGCCAATAGGCTTTGACCGCCTTAAAATTATCCCCTTCCGCTATACTAAAACGGTGATTATCGCCGCTTTGTCTGCGAATCTGTATCGGTGGTAACGGTTTACCGCTTGCGGTGGTGGAATTGCCTGCTTTAATAAATAGTAGTCTGCCGTTTTTCACCGTGGCGATTGCATCGTGATCTGCGGCTAAACGGGAGAGTAAGTTGATTGAACTCTCGTTAGTCTGATCAATATGTTTAATCACAAAATCACGAAATTCCGCCCCGACCATTGCGGTAAGCTGATTTTCCTCGGCAATTTGCTGCACAATTTTGCCAATCGTGGTATTGCTGAAACTCCGCTCGTGTCGGTTCATCAGCGTGCCACGCAAATCCGCCGACCTTGCCCGAATGGTGATTTTATCGGGCACGCCGGAATGTTCGACCTCATCAACGGTATATTCCCCCTTGTAAGTCAGTGCTTCATCTTTCCAACCCAGCCCAAGTGCTAATACCGCATTGCGTGCCGGCATTTCTAATCGCCCGTCCGTGTCGTCCAACTCAATATCAAGCTGATCTGCCTCAAAGCCTCGGCTATCGGTTAAAGTCAAGCTGATCAGCCTATCGGTAATCAGGGTGGTAATATCCTTTTTCGGTTGTTCGCTGCCTTTGCGTTTGCTATTCGGACGAACGGTTAAATGCAATGCCGGCATACGATGACCGTTTTCCAATAATTTTTCAAACAGATTCATTAAAAATAACTCATCACATCATCAACAATATCCGATAAGATTGAATCATCGGTACGTTTAAGGGTCATTGAAAAATCAATTTGGCGAGGCGTGCCGTCAGGGAAAAAGTAGCTCTGCTGCTCGCTGATACTTTCGATCACAAACCAGCCTTTTACCATAAAGGTCGAACCGGAAATCAGCGGATAGGCTTTGCCCTGCTCAGCCATTAGTTCTAATGCCAGCAGGCTCAAACTGCCACCGGTAATTTCCGGCATCAATGTGCCGCTAATGGTCAGGGTCTCACCTGCTTTGCCGGTGAATTGCGAACGGGGTAATTTACCGACAACATTATTAGTCGGGTGATTCCAGCTCAACTCTCGGCTGGTGTCTTGATAGGGGACGGTTTGGCGCATAAACACAAAGTACCCCAGTGCCATCATTGCGAAGTTTTGGAACATTATTCAATCTCCCCAGACAATGAAAGTGTAGGGACGCACTGCGTGCGTCCGAAACCCATTATCTCAAGCTACAAAATAGGATGCACACAGTGCGTCCGAAACCCATTGTCTCAATCTACAAAATAGGACGCACGCAGTGCGTCCCTACCTTTAGGATTTAGCAATATTATTCTTGCGTTGCCTCGTGCCGCTCTCTCGCCTTTTCCCGCCACAGCATTAGCTCGTCAATCGTCATTTGCTCAAAGGCACTCGGTTGCCAATGGAACACGGTGGCAATATCGGCTATTGCGTCTTCTACGCTTCGAGGAATGAGTCGGACTTTTTTTCGTCCTCGTCATCTTCGCTGTCTTCGTCCTCGCTTTCTTGGATCAACTCTAAGCCGGCATTCATCAACGCGGTAAAGTCGGCAATTGTCATTGTGTCGAAGTCCGCTTTGGTGAGTTTCGGGGCGGAAATCTTCGGCAATAATGCACGCCATTCATCAGCCCCTAATCGATAGAGTTCAAACAGGGAAAGCCCTTTGAGTTGTGGCACTAACGCTTTGCGGATTGAGATCTCATTAAAGGTTTTTCCACCACGCACGATGCCGTTTTTGAGGGTAACAGTTTGAGTTTGTTTCATTGAATTTGTCCTTTTTGTTGCAAAAAATTAGTCGGAAATACCCGCTTGTTACGAAATTTGGGGCTTATAGCCCCATTGCTTTGCGGTGTTTGCTCAGTAAATCTTTGCCGTCCACCTTAAACACATAGTTCAGCACGTCAATTTCGATAATATCCACACCATCTACGCTTAATTTATAGTAGCTTAACGCCATTTTGTAGCTAAACTCAGTATCATCACCGGCTTTGCTGTTACCGCCGTCAATCTCTTCAATCCGACCTTTCATCAGAATATCCACCGCCGACACTTCGTCCGTGTCATCTTGCTGGTATGCACCGTTAAAACGGAACATTGTGTCCTGAATCCCTTTGCCGTAGAGCTTGAGCAAGCTGGTGGTTAAACCACCGACCTTAAATTCAGCTTCCAGCAATTCGTGGCCAAGATTGACTTTCACCGGCGCGAACATTCCACCGGAGCGGTACTCTTCCATTTTTTGTGTCAGTTTCGGTAACGTAACTTCGGTGATTTCACCGTGATAGCTCACCGAATCGACCGAGCCGTTAAAATTTTTCAGTTTACGAGGTAATGCCATTGCTATTCTCCGTGATTATGCAGATGCCACTTTACTGGCAAAATCAACCAAATATTCATCTTCAATATACTGGTACATATTCAGATTTTCCAAACTCGGCACCCACATATATTTGTATTTAATGAAGAATTTGCCTTCTTTGAGCTGGTCTTTACTGTTCAACTCAACGTCCAGCCACGCTTCGCCATCAACCAAATAACCGAGATTTTTCCAAAAGCGGAATTTGCTGTTGATCATCTCCAACATATCTTTGGCAAGGTTTGGCGTGAGCGGTTTATCGATCGCCCAATCAAACGCTTCGCCCAACGTATCTTTGATGATTTGTGCTGAACGGGTCGCCTGCATAAAGGCAAATTGGGTGTCGGCGGAAAGTGTGCGAGAACCCCACAACTTAAAGCCGTTATTGTTCAAACAGACGGTGATATTTTTGCTGTTGAGGTAATTGACATCGGTGCTGTCGTCTTGAATATCAAAACTGAGCGGGTGGGTAATACCGGTAACGCCAGCAATTTCCACATTCGACACATTTTTATGCCAGCCGATATTTTTATCAATCCACGCTTGGATAGCACAGGCTCGCACCGTGGCATAGTCCACCTCGGTCGCGGCAGTATCGGCATTAAACGAGAGAAAATCACCAAAAATCATCATCAATTCACGGCTGGCAAAATTACGGGCATAACTGACCGCTTGTTCCTTCGTGGTCGCCCCATTCGATGAAATAAACCCAAAGCCGTTCAGCTTTTTGGCGATCACGCCGATTTCGCTGGCGACCGCTTGATTATCAAATTTCGGCACGGCAATTAAACGGGGTTTGACAAACACCACTGAATTTGCCACCGTTAAGGCTTTCAAGCCCGTATATTTACCTTCTTCGGTAACGGTTCCGACAATATTTGCTGTAAGCGTGTCGCTATCTTCAGAATCGGCAACACGCACGATCACCGTTGGTGTATTTACAATCGACCCGATGGCATTTAAGGCACGCTTTAACGTACCGGTACTGCCGGCATTCGCCATTGCAGCGGTAGGGTTGGTAATTAAAACAGGGGTATTAAGGGGGAAGATATCGGCATCGGCATCATCGGCGGTACAAACCAACCCGATCACCGCCGTTGCCACCGTGCGAATGGTGCGTGTGCCGTCTGAGGCTTCAATCACCCGCACGCCGTGTAAGTAGGCATCTGACATTGGAAATCCTTGAGTGTGTGAACAAGTAATGCCCGATATTGTGAAAAGAAAACCGCTCATAGGCGAGCGGTTTGGAGTGTGATTTAGGGTTTGACAATCTCGGCTAACTGATTCGGGCTAAAACGCCAGCCTTGGTCGCTGTTGCGGAGGGCGTTGAAGCACCATTCCGAGCAGAAAAATTTTTCTCTTTTTTGCTTGAACCCTAATACCACGCCGACTGCACCCCATAGGTCGTATTGTTTGCCTTTGGTTCTTTCAAAATAGGCTTTGATTTGGCTCTCGGTAATGCCCTCTAACTCAATTAACTCCCACGTCAAGCGGTCGGTTACATTGATTTTTTTGCAACGCACGCCGTTATCCCGTGGGCTTGCCGAGTAGCAGTCGTAGCTGATGACGGGGTAATGCTCGCCGCTTCGGAATTGGTGGCGTTCAATCGCAATTTCACAATGGCTGTATTTGCCTTTGGTGAAGAAGCGGACAAGCCTGTCCACCCAATCACCTTTGCCTTTGTAGAGGGCTAGATAGATTGCCATTGCTCAATCTCTCTATCAATTTTTGCGAGTTCGTCTAAAGTTGAGGCTTGCTCAATGCGCACTTCAAAACCCTGTTTAATCGCAAAGGTTTTACCCATAATAATTGCAAACAAATCCGCTTTTTTAATCACCTTTTCTTTGAGCTGGTCGATGTTATCAAGGTCGTTTCTGCCTTCAAATAATTCGGTGAGCAACATCAACGGTAATTCGCCCCGTGCTTCCCGTTCCTGTCGGTAAAAACTGTCGATTTCTGCTTGGGAATAGCCTTGCAAATATTGCGCTTTCAAGCGGTCGGTTTGGTCGGAAATTTTGCGAAGCAGGCGGGCTTTCTCCTCATTGAACATCTTCTTTTGTTGTTTTTCATCGATAAGCCACGTTTTACCGTCCCAGTGATGAAACTCACTGGGGGCAGGTGGAATAATCACAATTTCCCCCTCGACTAATACCGGCTCACCTTCAAAATCTTGATTGAACTCAATCGCTTGCTCATTGCGGCTTGCTAAATCGGCAAGGTTAGGTTGCATATCACAACAAGCAGTATTTTTACCCTCTGAATTAAAAATATAGAACATTATTTCACCCCGATAATGATGTAATTTGCCTTTGCCGGAATCCACGTAGAACCAGCACTGCCATGTCCGCTTTGCCATGTTCTTGCAATGACTTGACGCCCATTGGTATAGCACTGAAAACGATAGTGGGTTGATGTGAGATCTTCTTCAATATCCCAGCCTCGATTTGTGGGATTATCATCACGAATAGAGACCATCCAACGGCATTGCGCTTCACTAAACCCCTCCGGTAGCGGAATCCAACCGTCGTGATTCACCTCACCGGCAAGCACAGCCACCTCTTTCATTTGATTCAGAGAACGACCTTGCCCGGTAATCACATCTCCCGCCGAGCAGAAATTTCCACCATGCTCAAATGTCCAGTATTTATTTTTACCGGTATCTTCGATTAAGTGAATCACCCCGTATCCCCAATCGTCTTCTTCTTTATGCCGAGTTGTGTAGCCGAATGAAAATGCCGTGCCATATCGGTTCACTCCCCGCACTCTGGCTTTGACAATCGGGTGATAGGTATCTTTGTCTCGTGAACCGGTCTCTTCCACCATAATCGGTGCGCCGGAGTGGTATTGTTGGTTATAAGCACCGTAGCCTTTATGTGATGTGCTGATTGCTTCACCCTCAAGGGCAATCGTGCCATTCCTTTCCGGTGTAGTAATCACATAATGATTTTGTTGGTTATTGCGGCGGATAAAAGCAAAACTGTTACCGTTACTCTCAACCAACATTCGATCATTGCGGTTTGGGCGTTCAATTATCAAACCACCCCAGTTATCTGTTGTCGTTGTTACATAAGAGCGGCTCGAATAATGAATCCCCCCCAATTCGGTATTATCGACTTTTCCCTCTAAGCCGTTCTCCCAGCGTAGTTGGATATTATGTGGA
The DNA here is from genome assembly GCF_004569585.1 of Muribacter muris. Lineage (NCBI taxonomy): Bacteria > Pseudomonadati > Pseudomonadota > Gammaproteobacteria > Pasteurellales > Pasteurellaceae > Muribacter > Muribacter muris. The sequence continues at coordinate 7,800 of NZ_SPPA01000001.1, forward strand.
TTACCGATACGTTTAACCGCTATGTCATTAAGCGCATTAAGCGATACGTTGGTTGATGTTTTTACATCGCCCGCGGACCGAAATTCGCCGGTATGATGAAAAAACCAATGTTGCTCTGAGCCGTTATCTTCAATTAAGTGAATAACCCCTTGTCCAAATTGATTACGGTTTGTCGGGGTAACATACCCGAATGATAATGCCGTTCCCCAGCCATCACCATTTGATACGCGACCTTTGATATACGGGTAATAGTTATTACGCCCTTGCGCATTACCGACATCCGCAAAAAACGGTGCATTGGCAGTATATTGTCCGGCAAAACCGCCTGCACCGGTTGCATGGTTAATACTCAATCCGCCGGTCATCGTATCACCGGCTTTGGATACACGACCGTTTGCATTATTCTCCGCATTTGTCGCTTTATCGTAAGCGGTTTTCACGGCAGCAGAAGTCGCTACTGTATCTGTGGAATGGCTGTTGACGGCAGAGGATTTTTTGCTGTTCTGAATGTAATTATTGGCGATATTCTGCTGCAGTTGAGCCACTTGCTGACTAATGTGTTTACCGGCTTTTGCTGTCAAAGCCAGACTTTCACTCTCCAATCCCGTATCATTGGTCAGTTGCACCAAACCTTTGGTAGTGAGACTGGCTTTGTCGATTTCGTGTGTGTGTCCAGTCTGATCAACGCTGTTTTGAGTAGTAGCGGTGATTTTCTGTGGCGTAAGCTGTCCACGAGTGGCGAAAATTACACTATCATCAACAGTCAGCGTGACGGAGTCAGACGAGCTGACTAACAGAATCATACGGATAACTTGCACTTTACCACTGCCACTGGCGAGCTCCGGTTTAAAACTCTCTGGGCAGTTAGCATAAGCGACTAAGCGGTTTTGATCGTCAAAAATACCCATCTCACGAATCCAAAATCCGCCGATATTTTCGGGGATAGTGAGTTCAAAAATCACTTGTTTGTTGTTACGGGGATCACGGGATATTGCACTGATATTCGCCTTATATTTTTCTCTTGCCAGTGCTGTTCGGGTTGAATCCGGTGTAACGGTTTTGCCGTTACCGTCTCCGACTGCCATTTTTTGAATGTGTAAGGCACGATTATTTGCTATTGCATTGGCAAAGGCTTGTGCACCATAAGTGGTTAAAACAGAATAGTATAATTTTGCCATTGGGTGTCCTATTGGGGATAAACGCTGATAATTTCGCCGATTTGCTGCCCGATAAAGGTGTTCAAATTGCCGGTGGGTGAAACAGCGATAGCCAGTTGTTTCAGGTGGCGTGAAACGGGTTTCACATCTTCTATTAGCCGGACTAATTCATTGTAGGTCTGTTCGTTTAAGCCGCTTTCAGATACTTCCACACTGAGTTTAAAGGTGCCGGCTTCCCCGTTTGGTTGCTCTTGCCACCACTCTTTTAATTCGACCAAATAACCGATTGGCTCTATCACACGTTTCACCGCAGAGAGTGTGCCTTTGTGTCTATGAATAAAAAAGGATTGTTTAATGGCAATCCGTTTGACCGTATCCGTCCAATTTTCGTCCCATTTATCCACCGAAAATGCCCACGCCAAATAGGGTAATAGCGGTTCGGGGCAACGGTCGGGGTTGATTAAATCCGGAATTAAAATCGGGTTTTCAACCGCAAGACGTAAACATTCCGCCGCTCGCTTTTCAAGGGGGGTTGAACCACTGGGGACAAGCGGTCGGTTTGGGGGCGTTTTTTGCACATCATCAGTAGTCATCGGACACCACCATTTCTAATTGAATATCGGTGCAGAAACCGGCTTTGTGATTCGGTAAAATGATGTCTCGACTAGGCTGCAACAATTCGACACGCTGAACACCCTCAATATGTAAAGCGGCATAAATACCGGATAGGGTAATATCCCGCCCCAGCCGCTTTCGCTCCGCGGTGTAATGCGTTAAACGTTGTAGGGCATTGGCTTTGATCGGTTCATATTCCGGCCCGCGAAACATATGCAGTTTGGCGTGAATTTGATAATCTTCAATCACCGCACTTTGTACTGTTACCCGATCAGCAATCGGGCGAATATCATCGTGATTTAGCTTTTCCCGTACACTATCTAACACTTCTTGCGTTGCCAAACCTTTGCCGGAGCGGGCTAAAACCGTTACCGTAACATAGGCAGGCTGTGGTGATTCCACCGACACATCGGCGACATCACTGTGTGCCGATAGGGCGTGGAAAATATAGGCTGAACGGGGGCCGGCAACTGACATTCCCTCAAAAGCTAACTGAGTGCGTAAACGGAAATCACTGTCGCTTTCTAAAATTTCCGCTTTCGGCGGCATTGCCGTTAAATCCTCTGCCTGAATCACCAAGCGTTTCACATTAAAATTTGCGGCGATTACATCTAAATCGTTACCTGTGGCATAGGCAAGCATTGTCGCTTGTGCAGCGTTATTGATACGTTGTCGCTCAAGCAGTTGTAAATAGCAATTTTCTTGCAATAATTTGGTAATCGGTTCGGATTCAAGGGCAAGCCTTGCCTGCCAAAAGGCGCGTTCATCTGCGGGAAACAGGGAGATAAACTTTGCCTTACGTTCTGCCAATAATGTTTCATAATCCAAGGTTTCCAGCACATCGGGTGCCGGCAACTTGGAGAGATCAATCATTTCACTCATAACTTAAATTCAGGTTTGATAAGGTGAGCTTGGTTTGGCTCTTTTTCACAATCGCCTCCAACGAGCCGGTAACTTGGTGAGCGTAAGCAAGGCTTTGAATACTGACTTTAAAGGCTTTCACCTCAATTCTCGGCTCCCACTGCTTCAACGCCATTACGCAAGCTGCCGATATTTGTAAGGCAAGCCCCGCAGAAAGTGGGCGGTCAATCAATTTGAGTAAATGACTGCCGTAATCCCTCCGCATTATTCTTGAGCCTTTGGGCGTAAGCAGAATATCGCTGATAGATTGCTTAATATGCTCAATCTCACTCTCTAGCCGTTCGCCGGTTTGTCTGTTCATTAACTTGGGGTATCCGTTTTCTTGTTGCCTCTCTCCACACCGGCGTGAGTATGACCCTTCAACGAAATCCCTCCCACGCTGACATCAGCGACCGCTGAAACATTGCCTTGCGAGCTGATATTGCCTGTGGCACTCACGGCTTTTTGTACCTGTAAATCGCCGGTGCAAATGACCGTCTGGCAATCAAGGGTAATCGTGCCGCTGGCTTGAATTTCAGCGGTTTTGCAATGTTTTGCCGATAAATGACCGCTTGCGTGGTTGTAACTCACCGTGGCGCCGTCTGGAAAGGTAATCAGATGTTCATCACCGTTTTGGCTCGGTGCGTTTTGGGTATAAATGCCGACTAAAACAAGGGCGGTGGTCAACTCACCGCTGACTGCAAGTATTAGGCACTGTTCGCCCACCGTTGGAGCAGACCAACTTTGGGTTGTACCGGCACGGATCACCCACCACGGCAGCCAAGTCGTCAGAATATTGCCGGATTGCACTTTGACTTTGGCGTTGGCTAAATCCACCTCGGCTATCGTGCCAAAGCGGATCAGGTTATCTAAACGGCGGATAATTTCAGCGGTTTGAGGCATTTTGAGCAGATCAGGTTAAAAATGCCGATATTGTGTGGGGTTGTGGGGTGTTAAGCGAGCGTTGGGGTATGTGAAAGGGAAAATGACAGGCAAACAAAAAGCGACCGTGGTCGCTTAGTTAAGCAATAATATTGCGATAATAAAAAAACTGTTCGGCAATCTGCCAAAAATATGCCATTGTTTTACGGTATTTTTCTTCTTTCTGTTCGGCTATGGCGTGGGCAAGTGGTTCGGGCAAAATGGAGATCAAGAGATAATCGTGATTATCTTCAACATAAACAAGGCAAGTATCACTGGTTCTACGAGAGCCTATTTTCCAGTTTCTATCCCAATGATTTTTAGCTTGTAGATTGATGATTGGGACAAGATGAACGTGCTTTAAACCTGAACGAATGGGACTATAAAAACCATCTTTTCCGAAATAATAACTGCTCTCTTCGCCATTTTCTTTCCATTCTCGAAAGCGATTTACAAATGTGAAGAGAGCAGATTCAGTGTCAAAATGCGTTGCAAATAATCGGGTATGGGCAATATTCATCTTACTTGATGCCCATTGCCTTCATTAAATCATCAATAGTCATTGCACCGGCTTTACGTTCAATTTGACTGAATACCGCAATCTCTTCATTGCTCAATTTTGGTACTTTACGCAAAGGTTTTTCTATTACCCGTGCATTATTCATCAGGACAAGCGGTTTATTTACAACTAATATTGGCTTGGCATAAGTAATTAACATTTTATTCCCCTTTCTATTGATAAAAATGGACAATATCTGATCGCATTGTCCATTTTTCCCGTGTAATTGTCAATTACCCTCTATCTCGCAAACTGCTCCACTGTTTAGCTTGGGCTTTACGTTGTTTTTTAACAATAAAACAAAAAGCGACCGTAGTCGCTTGCGTTTATAGCCAATCTTCATAATTTAATGAATCGACCCGTTTAAATTCTTTGATGTTATGGGTAATTAAGGTTAAATGACGGCTGATCGCTTGAGCGGCAATTTGGACATCATACGCACCGATTGGCTGCCCTTGCAGTGCTAATTCCGCTCTAATTTTGCCAGCGATACGGGCATCTTGAGCGGTAAAAGGCACAATTTCAAACGGCAACTTATCCAACTTAGCAAGGTTTTCCGCTTTACGCTGACTTTTTTCAGCCCCAAAACAGAGCTCAAACAACACGATACTGGATAAGACAAAATCAGCTGGCTTGTATTGTGTCAATTTTTCAATAAATTGCGGCTGACGATTCAGTAAGGCAATCACGGCGTTAGTATCAAGCAGGTATTTCATTCAAAACAGCTCCACTCTCTTTCCTGTGCCGGCGTCTGCCGTTCTGACTGAACCGCTTTCACAAAAGTCGGGTCAAGTTCGCCTAATTCATCTAACCAATCCCAGTTATTCACAACAGGTTCAATAATGACTTTATTGCCTTGTTTTTCAATCCGAACTTCTTCGCCGGCAAAGCGAAAGGCTTTCGGTAATCGAATAGCTTGTGAATTGCCCGTCCAAAATAATTTCGCTGTTATCATAATTTGCCTCCTTAAATGTATCTACTTTTAATATATATTATATAAAACAGGCTGAACCTGCAATACCATAAGGGAAACTTTAGGCAAACAAAAAGCGGCCGAGGTCGCTTTCTTAATGGATAAATAATTAACTTATCTGATTACCTTGTTGGATAAAATCATCAATTCGCTTTCTAATGGCTTTCATTTTCTGTTGAATAAACTTTTCTTCTTTCCGACCAAATAACGTATCGTGATCAACCATAAAACGTACCGATACTGTTGTTTGCTCTGGATTATCTTCATATTCAAATGTCAGCACCACTAGTGGATCATTTTCAGTATAACTAATACGGGCGTGATACAGACCAATATAGTAAGGCGATGCACCATAGGATAAGCTACTGTCTTTAGCACGCCCAAATAGCCTATCTTGATTTTCAATATAAATTTCGACAAACTGTTGCTGTTGCCACAATGAAATCAACTCGGCTAAATTTGCAGAGTGTTGATCAATCTGTTGTTCGGTAAAACCTAGTGCTAGACTGATTTCTGTGAATAAGCGATGGATTTCTACAAATTTAATATGTTTACGTTCTAACATTTTGTTTCGTTTGAGTCTGTTTAAGTTGCTGATTCAAAATGTGCAAAACATTTTGCTTAGTCTCTTGCGGTGTCTTGCCTACTACTCTAGTACCACCAATTTGGGCTGTTTTATCCACAATTTCACGGATATAAGGTGCATTTTTATTCATATGACCTCCTGTTGATAAAAATGGACAATATCTGATCGCATTGTCCATTTTTCCTGTGTAATTGTCAATCACCCCCGATCCCGCAAACTGCTCCGCTGTTTGGCTTGGGCTTTGCGTTGTTCTTCTGCCAAAATACGTTGTATCGTGCGGGCGATGTCCGCTTCAGACTGCCCTTGTGCCGCATTAATTGTAATATTGACCGTTTGATTCACCGAACCGACCGCTTGCGGTTGGCTGACGGTACTTATCGGCGGGCGGTTATCCACCTGTACCATCGGTTGAGCCACCGCAACCGTTGAGCCTAACGCAGCCAGTCCTGCCATTTTGCCATAGTTCAAACGGTTAAGGTTGGCAATCCCGATACGACTGGTCGCTTCTTTGGTCATAATATATTCGCCGCCGTGATAAATCCCTTTTGGCTCATATTTGCCACCGTTGCCGGCATAACCGCCCGACCATTTTTGATCAAGCCCTAACCAAGATTTTACACTATGCCATTTATCACTAATGTAATGCCCTGCTTGATTAACTTTTTCACTGGCATAATTTTTAATCCCCGAACCTAAATCTTTTGCCCCCTGTTTAATGCCTTCCCAAGAAATTTTGCTCAAGTTATCAATCAACCATTGCACTCCATTTTTCAGGCTTTCAAGCGGTTGTAGGGCATCTGAAAGCCAACTTTTAATATTTCCCCACACCGTTGCTGCTTTATTTTTTAATTCGTCCCATTTTTGGCTAATCCAATTTGACACACTTTCGGAGACTTTCCCCCAATTCTGAATCAACCAAATAATACCTCTAATCAAGGGAATAATCGGAAATAAAATATTTAGGATTGGGTTATTATCAAATACTTCGCACACCCAGTTCCAACCGGATACTAACGCTTGTTTAACCGTATCCCAATTTTTCCAAAGTAAAACCAATGCGGCGATTAACGCAATGATCGCTAATACAATCCAAGTTATCGGATTTGTCAGTAGTGCAGCACTAAAGGCAAGAATTTTGGGAATTACCGCTAAAAAGGCTCTGCCCATTAACAATAACCCTTTACTTGTCCAGGCAGTTACTTTAAGTAGAATTGTGCTAAATTTCCAAAACGCTAATCCAATCCGTAAAATAGGGTAAATCACATAACTCAAGATCAATGATGAACCACCCAATACTAATAAAAATGCCGCAAAATAAGCGGTCGCCTGTGCAATACTTTTCGTTAATTCCGGATTTGCTTTAACCCATTGGCTAAGAGTTCGTAACCAAAGGGTAAAAGATTGGGTCTGCTCTCTCAGATCATCTGAAATCGTATCATAGATAGCTAACCCAATATCCTCTTTAGCAGAGGAAAGGGATTTAATATCGCCCAATAGGTTATCCGTCATCGTTGTGCTGACTTTTTCAACCGTTCCTTTCGCATTTTTTAGCATATTCTCATAGTATTCAATCATACCTCCAGCTTGGCTCACTAATTCAGAAGCTCCTGCTAATCCGATTTTGCCAAAAATATCATCAAAAATTCCTAAACGCTCCCCTGTTCCCATTGATTTGGTTTTGTCCATAATCTCTTTGAGAATTAAAGGCACATCTTTTAAATTCCCCTTCGCATCTTTGGTTTTTATTCCTAGCTTATCCAGTGCTTTTTTAGCTTCTTTCGGCGGTGCGGCTAAACGGACGAACATATTTTTTAAGGTCGTTCCCGCCTGAGAACCTTTTATCCCGACATTACCTAATAATGCAGATAGAGCTGCGGCAGATTCAAACGATTGTCCCGCAGCGGTTGCAATTGGTGCACCTTCTTTCATTGTTTCATAAAGGGTTTCCAAACTAGTATTTGAATTGGTAAATGCTAACGTCAATACATCAGCTACACGCCCCATATCGTCTGCTTGAATTTTAAAACCTGATGAAATATCCGAGGCAATATCAGCCACACGGGCTAAATCTGTCCCTGATGCCATTGACATCTGTAACATTGACGGCGTAGCCGATCTAATTTGTTCATCTTTGAACCCTGCCATTGCTAAATAACCTTGAGCATCAGCCACTTGCGAAGAGGTAAAAGCTGTTGTAGCACCAAGATGAATAGCCTGATCACGCAACGCCTTAATTTTTTCGGCATCTTTTTCCTTATCTAAGCGAGTTAATGCCTGTACTTTGGAAAAAGATTGTTCAAATTCTAAAGCAGGACTTAGCATTGCATAGCCACCACCTAAAAGAGCTGTACCGCCCATCATTGTTTTTTGCCCAAATTGCCCAACACGATCACCTTGTGCTTTCAGCTTTTCAGCCTGTTGTTTATATTTTGCGTTCTGCTGTTGTTGCCGATTCAACCGCTTTAGCCGTTCTTCTTGCTGTTTAATTGAATCAGAAGCCTCTTTCATTTTCCGCTTTAACTCACTTTGCGTAGCTGCCATTTTTTTCGCATCAAAGCCTGCCTGCTTAAATTCAAGCCGAACCCTACGGGTGCGATCAATTAAAGCCTGTTTTTTCTGCTGTAACTGAACCACTGCTTGCTGTGCTTCTTTTAGTTTCCGCTTAAATTCAGTAGTTGGATTTTTGGCATCATAAAATGCCCGTTGCATTGCTTTCGCCTTTTGGCGTGCCTGCTCTAATTTTTGGCTTGTTTCATTAAATTGTGCTTTAAGTGGATTAAGGGCATCTCGGTATTTTTTAATCTGTTTCTCATTTTGGTTAAATTGGCTGTTTAATTGGCGTAATGCCCCCTTACTTTCACCGAGTGTACGGGAAAGTTGTTGGGCTTTTTGGGTTGCTTTTTGAAATGGAGCGGTGAGTTTATCGACCGTAGAAAGTAAAACTTGTAATTTAAGATTTTGGCTCATTATGTTTTCTATCCGATGCTATGCGTGAATTCGACTATTATGAATTTACAGTCAGTGATCTGTTTTTGCCGTTTTATGTGAAAAAATGATTGACACTCTCGGCAGAATGTCTAATCATTAGGCTTAATAATATAAGGAGGAAATAATGCTTGATTTATTCGTTACCTTCTTCTTTGGATTGATGGTTGTCGGTAGCCTACTATCCGTTGCTATTCTTGGTATTGCTTTTGTCGGTTCAGTTACATACGGCATTATTGGTGGTATCTTTCAAGGCGTAAAAGACTTCAAAAACAGTTAAGTATCAAGGCGGTTTAACCGCCTTTTTTATTGCCGGCAAGATGCGCCAACACAATATTTTCTATCATTGCCTGATCATCACCACTAAATCCGAGCAATTCCCGCTGGTCATATTTTACTTTCCAGTTCAAATGCCGTAAGACACGGCTAGACTTCCCGTGTTGGTGAATATCGGCAATAAAACCGGCTTGCCCCGCATACCCAATCTCTACCCCATCCCCGTTGGTACGGGTTTTCATTAGCCGTGCGGTGCGGAGTTTGGCGAACATTGCTTTTTGTTTTACCTTGCCACGCTTTACTCGCTTTTGCACTTTGCGTGGGGCATACGGCGTGCCGTCCGGATTTTTCTGCGCGGCGATGCGTTTACGTTGGGACTGGGCAAGCTGTTTGCCTATCTCACGGGTGAGAGCCTTGCGTTGTTGTGGGCTAAGTTGTTGCACAAGGGCTTGTAGGTGCGGGGTTACGGTATCAATAATCGTCATTGGTTTGCGCTTGGGAGTCGAAAATCAGTCGGTCGAAATGGTATAAACGCCAACGCTCAAGGGGGATCCATTCGGTCGGTTGCGGTTCGTTGCCGTGTTTTGCGGTAAATTCCCCTTCCTGTTCCTTGACAATCACCCGTTCGGTGAGAGGGATTTTGATGTAAATATCATAGGTTTTGTGGTTGTTCGGTTCAATCTCAAAGGTGATTTTGCTCTGATTTGCCGGATTGAGCAGCAGTTCCGACTGTTCAATCCGCACAAAATTAAGGATTGGCACAAACAGTACATCGGGGTGATAGGGAAAATCGGTGGCAATCACTTCCAAATCGTAGTGATATTCAAAAGATAGTGAGGCTGCGCCGGTCAGTTTCAGGTTGCCGTTGTCAAACTGCAAAATCAACTGGTCGGGATTTTGCTGAAAATAGGCGATGGATTGGGTGAGCAAATCACGCAGACGGTCGGGTTTTAACATTGGCGATAGCCTTTTTGTCGCTGTTCGGCAATCCGTTGGCAATCGACACAACGGGTGCAGCCGAGAATATGTTTGCGACGGAGTTCGGGGATCACGTCGCCGCAATCTTCACAGTAGGTGGCACTGCAAGCGGTCGGTTTTGCCCGTCTTTTTGCAAGGGCAAATTCCCGTTCACGTTCTGCCAGTTCGTTGGCTCGGTCGATTTGGTCTTTCATTGGTTCTGCTTGCTCTGTGTGGTGTTGTAAATCTCGATGCACTGCTGGTATGCCTGCAACTGAATTTGGCACAATTCAATCGTCGTCAGGCTTTGGTCTAAGGCTTTTATCAAATCACCGTTGGTGTTGAGGTGATGAAGATTGGGCTGCCGGCAATGATTTTCGCTGGGGCAAATCAGCGGATTGGGTTTGCTGATGTTTACCTGCCCTCTGTTTGAGCAGGCGGCTAAGGCGATCAGGCACAGGCTGCTTAGCCCAATTTTGCTGTTTTTCCAGTTCGGCCAAAATGTCATTGGTGCGTTCCTCTGCGTGTTGAAGTTTGCTTAATACGTTTTGATGTAGCGCTTTCACTTGGCTTTGGTACTGGGCAATCTGAATATGGGCATTTTCCAGTTGGTTCGCCAGTTGCCGATTATCCGCTTTGATGAGCGTCAATTCTTTTCCCGCTGTGATGAGCTGCTGTTCTTTGCTTTTGTTTTGGTAGCACAAATAGCTACTCACACTAAATAACACAATCACCGAAGCGATCATTGATTTGCCAAAGGCGGCACTAATGAAATGAGTCAGCATTTTATTTCCTATTTGATCATTTGATGAAAGTTGATTACACTTATCAAGAATTAAAGTTTTGGTTAATAACAATGTGGAATTTATTTAAACGCCCTATCAAAAAAGATACCCTTGATGCGTGGGTTAAAATCCTTGAAGATTGTGCAAAAGTGGCGATTGTCGCCATTCCCGTTGTTATGTTTGGTGATAGTGAATCGCACTATCTCATTAAATTATTTCGTACACTCGGTTTAGTTGTCATCGCATATCTATTATTAGCCGGCGGTCGTAAACTGCGTGAATCACCGGAGATTTTTACTCAATCACATAATACGGAGGATCCACAATGAATGTTTTTCTCAATATCCTTGATGTGCTAATTGTGGTTGCTATTCCACTTGGGCTTTATATTGCCATTAGCCGAACTATTGATAATGCAAAGCGTAAAGCAGAGCATAAATAGTGAATATCGGTTTTCTTATCTCTGTCATTGGCATACCTTTATTTTTCTTGGTATGTCTGCTTTATGTGCTGAAAGATGCACCAAAGCATCACTAGGTTATTGAAAGGGCGTTTACGCCCTTTTATTTTGGCAAACACAAATGCTTCTCTTTCTCTCGCCGAATTTCCAATCCTCGTAATTTCTTGCCGCCGGCATAGATCCATTTCGGCAATTCATTGCACGCGCCGAGATAATCGCCGGCATTGGCTTTGCGGAACATTGTTGATTTTCGCATTGCGCCGCAACCGACATTAAATGTGATTGAAGTGAGTGCATCAAATACGCCCTGCGGCAGCCTTTTCCCGTTGGCATAACGGTTTACGCACTGTTCCGCCGCTCGCAAATCTTTCGCCCAGCGGTCGGCTATCTCTTGGTAAGTATAAAGTCGGTTCGGATCAATCGCCTCACCGCCTGCCGCGGTTGAACCAATCCCGACCGTCAGTACATCAGCAGGGCATTGATACGGATCACGGCGACACCCTTCGGCATTGCCGATAATCGCCATTCCCGCTTGGCTGATACGTAAATCAGGGTGGGATAACTGGACTAAGCCAATAATGGCTGACACGCCACACACTACGGCAGCGGTAAATTTAGCGCTTTTGCTCATCGTTAATGATGTCCTGTAAGTTAATTTTGTAACGGCGTAAGGCTTCTTTTTTGATTTTTAGCTCTTCGGCTTTGTAGTGCCAATTCATTAAGATGGTCAGCAACCCAAACAGAATGCCTAAAATCACGCCCCAATCGGACAGATTGAGGCTGGAGATCACCGTGATAAATGCCCCAAAAAGCGAGGTATTGTCGTGTTTATCCATTCTGATTAGTCCCATAGGCTTACCGTTTCTTTGCTAAGCGGTGCAGCACGCCGAACAATATCCGGCATTTCCACCTGCTGCCCTATTGGTAACACTGGCATTTCCGCAAGCTGCGGGTTATACGCCAAGGCGAGTTCAACCAGCCCTGCGGTGCTGCCGTAATGGCGATAAATCAACAAATCAAGGGTATCGCCTTGGATTGCAGTTAAGATCATAACAATTCCGAAATTAAGCCGTTTTCGCCCCGAATTTCCCGCACAGCGAAGTGGTAATCACGGCGTAAATCGCCCGCGGTGTGTTGTAATTCGGTCGATTTATCGTGGCCGTCTTTGGTACTGTCAAAACTACGGTAATGTTCATAGAGTAAGGCGGTTGCTAAGCTAAATACCGCTTGTTTGTAGTGATGAACCAATACGCTTTCACCGTTAATCTGTTCATCATCACTGTCAGCAAGTGATTGTGTTCCCTTGGTTTGCTGTGTCAGCCGAAACGGTTTGAGGTCTTTATTGACTGTCGCAATCGCCTCAATCACTGCTCGTTTAAGGCGTTCATTGGTGACTGTACCGTCAATCCGCATTGCGTTTCGCACGTCAATCAAATGGAGATCGGGGAAGAAGCCGTTGTTGCTAATCACTTCATTGCTTATCTCTGTTTGATTGTATGGCGTTTTACTGGAATCGAACCGTTCAACTTTGGGAATACTGATGCTACTCATTGGGTTATCCTAAAAGTGAGGGGTGGAGAAATGCAAGCGGTCAGAGAATCGCAACATTTTGCAAAGACCGTCATTTCTGCCCCTCGGCTGGCGTGATACGCTCGGTTTAGGCATTGCCTACTGTTCGGTTTTCTCACTGTCGGTGAGCTTGGCTAATTTCTTTTCCAATCGACTGCGTAGCCCTTTCGCCCCGCAGTTGCCGTCCAATTCAATGGCACGGGCATAGTAAGCGAGGGCATTTTCCGGTTCGTGTTCTTCAATCAACTCGGCAAGTTCCCGCAGTAATTTTGCCCGTACCGGATCCGGCATATCGGCGTCAAACGCTGTAATCAGTTCATTGACCTGCACCAACACATTCGCTTCAAAAGGTTGTTGGGTTTCACGAGCTTTGGTTGCTTTGGCTGCAATTTCTTCCACCACCACACAAGCGGTGGTGCGGTTAAACTGTTCCGGCATTACCAAGTCGTGAAATAAGGCATAGCGGGCAATCTTGAGCGCCGTATCAAAGGCGTCAATATCAATCGCCCAGACTAACATTGTCATCAGTACCGCATCTTGCGCGCCCGTACCGGCATTCAATGCACCGTCAATCCACGGCTGATATTCAGGGAAAACCTGCCGTTTAAACGCAATTTTGCGTTCGGTTGATTGCAGTTGTTTCAGCGATCGCTTATGCACATTGAGGGAGGCTAACACCAAGTCGTAACCTTTTAGCCCCGCAAGGCTTTTTTGCGGGGATTGGGCGGTTTCATTTTCTGCCGTTACTCTCAGAAAATGCGCCCGTGCCGGACTTATTCTGCCCATTTGCTCCCCCTTAGCCGTTCGCCTTGTCTTCCACCTTATCTTCTAAGGTAATATTTTCAATCAAGGCGGTGCAGCCGTAATCTTCGACAATGTAGTCGAGATTTTCCGATTCGTAGGTTTCAATCCGATCGCGCTCCGGCACATCTTTAATATGCTTGCGGGTCGTCCCCTCTTGGACATAAATCGCCAAGTTTTCCAGCTTGGTAATCAGAATCGCATTAGCCGGGAAAAACGGCACACGCACCGCTTTTAAGCCGCCGATACGTTTTTGCGAGATGATCACATCGGCTGCCAGTTGTTCGGTTGGGGCATTCTCTTTATTGACGATCGGGAAATATTTGTCCGCCAGTAATTTACGGCCGACAATCACGACTAAATCGGTATCATCACGGTGCCATTCGTCAATCAGTTCTTCGGTCGCGTCCATTACCAACGCATCGAGATTATCATAACGCTGCCCCTTACCGACTAGCACCTGATTGCCCACTTCTTTGCCGTTCATATTGCGTTGCGGGGCGTTGAGACGGATTTTCTCTAACCACCCCACGCCGACATCTTGCAACAACGGATTTTGCTGACGATTGCTGGTTGGCGCACGGCTTGTTCCGTTAAAACCAACCATAATCAAGTCGCGTTTTTTCTGTTTGAGGGCGACCGCTGCCACCCGTTTTTGGAAGTCGGGGAATTTCGCCCACATATCCAAACGGGCATAGGTGATATGGGTATCAAAGTTAATCTGTTGGCAGAAATAGGTCTGCTTGATAAGGCTGGCAATATCCGAGGTTTTACGCGTTTGATCACCGGAGGTATCGGTCGTGCCGGCAATGGTATTGTTGGAATCTAAACCGAGGGTTTCTCCCTGCTGCTCTTCGGGGAAGACAAAGCTGATTGCGCCCAAAAAGGCGGAACTTTCCCGCAATTTTTCGTAAATGGTCTGCTGTACCGAGGGGGTAACATTAAATTTACGTTGCTCGGATAGCACATTAAACGGCAGATTATTTAATTCCGCTTGGCGTTGTAAATAGGCGCTGTATTGTTCGAGGGTTGTCGCTTTCATAATTATCCTTAGGCTTAGTAATCGGTTAATTCTACCTGTGATTTGTTACCCGTCATCACCGGTCTTTGGGTGTAGCCTTTGCTTTCTTCATTGGCGAGTGTCGCAAACTTTTCGGCAAAGCCGACCGCTTGTTGTTTGATCTCGGCATATTCCGCTTTAAGCTGGGTCAGCTCGGTCTGCAAGCGGTCGTTTTGATCGGCTAATTCGCTAAATTTTTCGGCAAGCATTTCCAGTGCCGCTTCGTGTTCAGCAAATTTGTTGTCGTGATCTGCTTTTACCGCACTAAACTTGGCTCTGAATTTTGCCAGCCACGACAGCGATTTTGTCTGTTCATCACTAAATTCCAACGGGGCTTCAACGGCTTCGCTGACTAAGTTCTCAACTTTCTGCTTGCGTTCTGCAAGCGGGTTTTGTTTTGCGCCGGCACAAAAGGTTAAATATTCCGTGCCAAGACTGGCAGGGGTATCGGTTACGGCGAGCCCGACTAAATAGGCTTCGCCGCTATCGGCAAAATCAAGATCGATTTCGACCGAGGTATAGACTTTCTGTTTTTCTTTGACGAGTTTAATCAGTGCGCTGGTCGGCTCGATTTGGGCAAGTAATTGCAATTTACCCTCTGCGTTTTCTTCAGTTTTCACTGCTAATACATCACCGTAGCTGTAAGAGTGGGCATCATCTTTGTCAAAATAACGCCAGCGAAAATGCTCAAGGTTAATGCGCGCCCCATATTTTTTCGGGTCGTAATTTTGGGCAATTTGCGAGAGCCATTCTCGGTTGATTTTGCGGCCGTCTGTGGTTGCCCCTTCGGTGGCAATCACAAACCATTTGGATTTTTTAGGCATAGTCTGTCCTGTGAATATCGTTCAGAAATTGGCGTTTATGGTCGGGATTTTTTGCAAGGTTGGCAATGTGGGCTTGATGTGAACGGCGATTTGACATTATCGGCTGAATGAATGATGCGTGGGGTTCTTTGATAATTCGTGCATTTAAAACGGAATGCGCAATATGGCAGATTTTGCAAAAAATGACGAACAAGCCCCCGCTTGTATTACCCTGAATGTACAACGTGAGGCGCAATTAAAATATTGGGCGGGTTATGGGATTTCAGACATAGCCCGTATGTTAAATATCCCTGTTTCGACAATTTCCAGTTGGAAAAAACGGGATAAGTGGGACAACGCCTCTATCTTTGATCGTGCAAATGCCGGCATTGAGAGCCGTTATATTTTACTGATGCAAAAAGAGGTGAAGTCGGGCTATGACTTTAAAGAGTTAGATTTTTTAATGCGTCAGCTTGAAAGAGCGGCTCGTATTCAACGCTACAATCAAGGCGGAAATGAAACCGATCTCAACCCGAAAATTAAAAACCGCAATCCTGCCGACCGTAAAAAGCCGGAACAGAATGCCATTTCCGAAGAACAAGCCGAATTGCTGATCAACGGCTTTCTCAACGGTATGTTCCACTATCAGAAAAAGTGGCACGAAGCCGGATTAAGCCAACGCATTCGACATATTCTCAAAAGTCGTCAAATCGGGGCGACTTATTATTTTGCTCACGAAGCGTTAGTTGATGCGTTGGTAACGGGCAGAAATCAAATCTTTATTTCCGCCAGTAAAAAGCAGGCATTGCAGTTCCGTGCTTATATTGTCGCCTATGCGAAAAAAGTCGCCGATGTGGATCTCAAAGGCGAGACAATTACGCTACCCAACGGGGCACAACTGATTTTCCTCGGCACAAACTCAAAAACCGCTCAATCCTACCACGGCAATCTCTATTTTGATGAAATCTTTTGGGTCAATCGCTTTGAAGAAATCCGTAAGGTTGCCGCGGGTATGGCATCACAAAAGCAGTATCGCATCACCTATTTTTCCACGCCGTCCAGTATTACCCATTCCGCCTATCGCCTTTGGTCAGGCAAGCTGTTTAATAAGGGCCGACCTAAAACAGAACAGGTGGATATTGATATTTCCCACGCTCATTTAAAACAGGGCAAGACTTGTGCGGACGGTCAATGGCGACAAATTGTCAATATCTACGATGCCGAAGCCGGTGGCTGTACATTGTTTGATATTGAACGCTTGAAGTTGGAAAACTCACCGGAAGAATTTGCCCAGCTCTATATGTGCGAATTTATTGATGATAATGCGAGCGTGTTTAAACTGACCGAAATGCAACGTTGCCACGTCGATACGATGGAAGTGTGGAAAGATTATATTTTCACCGAGGGCTACGGGCGACCGTTCGGCAATCGGGAGGTGTGGCTTGGTTACGATCCATCATATAGTGGCGACCGCTCGGCCCTTGTGATTATCGCTCCGCCCAAAGTGGACGGCGGAAAATTCCGTTTGCTTGAATACAAGACATTTCAGGGGTCAGATTTTGAGGAACAAGGTGATGCGATCAAACAGATGTGCGAACGCTATAACGTAACCCGCATTGCGATTGATATTACCGGCTTAGGGGTCGGGGTATATGAAATTGTTAAACGTGAACGGCCCGATGCAGTCGGATTAACTTACGATGTCGGGCTGAAAAGCCGTATGGTACTGAAAGGGCAACATATCATCAGAAAGGGCCGTTTTGAATACGATGCAATGCACGCCGTTGAAATCGGGGCGAGTTTTATGTCGATCAAAAAACAGATGAACGGTAACGGCACGCAGGTGCTTTACGTTGCCGATCGCAGTGAAGAAGCCAGCCACGCCGATTTAGCGTGGGCGTGCTTACAAGTCTTTATCAATGAACCTTTTGACGGCAAGTTAGCAGAAAACACCGGCACAATGGACTTTTTAGGATAGAAAATGAAAAAATTTCGCAAAAAAACCACACAATCTGCCCGCTTGCAAGGGGCAAATACCGCTCAAACACAAATGTTTACTTTTGGTGAGCCGATTCCAATGTTAGATAAAGCGGATATGATGAATTATTTATATTGTTCGGTCGCTAATGATCGTTGGTTCAATCCGCCGATTTCGTGGAGTGGGTTGGCAAAATCGCTACGGGCCTCGACACATCACGAAAGTGCGATCACCGTCAAAGCCAATTTATTGGCTGATACTTGTGTGATCAACCAACCGCATATTTTAACGCACACCGCATTAGTCTCATTCATCAAAGATTATTATGTGTTTGGCAATGCCTATTTTGAAGCGGTTCGCAACCGGCTTGGGAAAATCATTCGGCTTGAAGCCCCGCTTGCTAAATATATGCGAAAAGGCGTAGAAGACGGCCGCTATTTCTACATCGGTAATCATTTGGACGAACACGAATTTTCCCCAAACTCGATATTCCATTTTATCGAACCGGACATCAATCAGGATATTTACGGGCTACCGCATTATCTGTCGGCATTACAATCTGCGTGGCTAAATGAATCAGCAACCTTATTCCGCCGTAAATACTACTTAAACGGTGCGCACGCAGGCTTTGTGTTTTATATGAGCGATGCAGCACAAAAGCAGGACGATATTGAGAATTTGCGCAAACAACTACGGGAATCAAAAGGGGTCGGCAATTTTAAAAACTTGTTTATCCATTCCCCTAACGGAAAAAAAGACGGTATTCAGATTATTCCGATTGCCGATGTTGCAGCAAAAGATGAGTTCTTTAATATCAAAAATGTCAGCCGTGATGATATTCTCGCTGCTCACCGTGTACCGCCTCAACTAATGGGCATTATCCCGAATAATACCGGCGGATTTGGCGATATTGAAAAAGCGGCAAAGGTTTTCCTAGCGATTGAGATCATTCCGCTACAAAAAAGGTTGCAGGCGATCAACCACTGGTTCGGTTCCGAATTGCTGACCTTTAAACCGTCTAGTCTTCTCTCAGAACCCCAACCTTAACCTTAGAGGGTGTCCACAAAAATGGACGCCCTTTTGCTCTTCCCAGCTAAAAATACTCAGCTCGATCCTTAATTGCCCATTTTAATAACAAATCAAATAAGCTCACCAAACATACCTTAGTTCAAGACTAATCTCAGCCTTTCCCAGATCTAAAGCAAATTTTTCTTGGTTCAGAAAAAGAAATCGGCAATCTATTATAGCAAAAACACAATAAAAAGATAGCAAAATCAATAAATTACCCTTTATTTTATCCGCTATAAATACCCCATTTTCAATCTAAAAAACTGCCTCCGACACCTACTCACTACCTTACGCGAGCGCTCGTATCCTCACCACGCCCCCGCACTTAATATGTCGATTTCTACGCAAATGCAAAAACCCGATCCAACCAAGCCCCTCAACAGTTCAAACAGATCCTAAAATCAGATCTTTATAACGCATTTTTACGCACAAAAATGCAAAATAATGAAAAATTTTACCTTAAAACTACTTCTGCACACGAACTGCACCAAGTTAGGATAACTCATTGATTACATTATTTATGGGCGTCCAGCCGGTCGCACCATTCTACTTATCACAACCTTTCGTAACTTATTTTTAAAGCCTTATAAATCAAGCACCTAAGCCTAATTTGACCCTTTTTACCTATCGTTATTTATCGCTTTTTTTCGTTTTTAACCGTGAATTTTAGTTACACGAATAGTTACACAGTGTTAAGATGACAAAAAGCTGTGTAACTAAAAAGGTGAAAATGTATGGCTAGAATTACCAAACTCTTGACGAATACCGAAGTAGAGAAAGCCGAACCTCAAGATAAAGAATACTTACTAGCAGACGGAAACGGGTTACATCTAAGAGTAAAAAACTAATGGCTCTAAAACGTGGATTTTTAATTATTCCCAACCGATAAAGAAAAAAAGAACAAATTTAAGTATTGGTACTTACCCTGAAATCTCTATCGCTCAAGCCCGTGCTATGGGTGAAGAATTTCAGGCTTTATTAGACCCAGGAATAGCTCCACAAATTCGCTGATAGGAGCAAGCAAATTAAAATCAGAGAAGTCAATATGATTTTAAACGATACTAAACCTTGTTTGATAAGGGCAGGGAATGAAGGTCAATTTCACCCAAATAGCGCTACTTATCAACACTCAATGCCTCATCAAATCGCACAGTTTATCCATCGACACCACGTTGTCAGCCTTGCTTGCCAGTTTGAAGGGCATATTTGGTGCGCTAGCTGTTTTTATATTTTTGATGAATATCTTGCTCGTTTGATTATTTTAACTAAGCGAACCACTTATCACGGTCAGTTGATGCTTAAAAATCCGCATATTGCAGGTACAATTTCCGCTCAACCCGACAATATTCGTGAAATTGAAGGGATTCAATTTCGGGCGACAGCCCGCTACCTTTCCGATTCAGTTGAAGAGCAAAAAGCATTAGCAAGATATTTAATGCGTTTCCCTGTTGCTAAACAGCTGCCCAGTGATGTCTGGGAAATTGCTTTCAACGAAATTAAGCATACTCAAAATATGCATACCTTCGCCGAAAAAACAATCTGGCAGAAAGAAAATAAAATGTTATTGGACTCGGACTCTCCCGCTCAGTTTGAGCCAACCAATTCCCCTTGATCTAATCTATAAACCCGATCAAAACGCTCTAAACCGTTCAAGCGGTGGGTGATCATTAAGAGGGTGCGGTGTCGGCAATGATTGAAAATCAGTTGCAAAATGTGCTGCTCCGTTTCTCGATCCAAACCTTCGGTCGGTTCATCTAACAACACGATTTCCGCCTCGCTTAGCAATAAGCGTGCTAATCCTAAGCGGCGTTGTTCGCCTCCTGAAAGGGGTCGTCCGCCTTCCCCCAGCCACACATCCAGTCCGCCTTGCTCTGTCAAATAAGCTAACCCGACATCCGCCAGCACTTGATTAAGCGCGCTATCCGTTGCGTTTGGATTGCCTATCCGCAGATTATCACGTAGCGATTGGCTGAAGATATGGACACGTTGGCTAAGGGTAACCAAATGCTGCCGCAATGTTTGTTCCGGATAGGCTTCAATTTTGCAACCGTTTAACCAAATCTGACCGCTTGTCGGGTCGTAATTGCGGTTTAAGAGTTGGAAAAGGGTAGATTTGCCACTGCCGGTTTTGCCTAAAATCGCGATCTTTTGGCGTGGTACTATCTCAAAAGAGAGGTTGTTTAATATTCTGTCGGTTCGTTGCGGATAATGAAAATCAACATTTTCAAAGCGAACAAGCGGTCGGTTTTCCGCTATTTTTTGCCAAACGGCTTGCCCTTGGAAAACCACAGTTGGCGTTTGTTCGGTAATCTCGCCAATGCGTTCTGCCGCACTAATCACCTGCCCTAAATGCAAAAACGCAATGCCAATCGGCATTAAAATTTCCAGTGATGCCAGCACACAAAAAACCACCAAAGCAATCAGTGCCTGCGGTTGTTCTGCATTTTCAACATTGATTGCCGTTGCCGATAAATATAAGGTGATCGTTACCAATATGCCGTTTAATACGATGAGCAACGCATTGGATAAGCTGCCCAGTTGGCTTTCTCTGCCCTGTGCCGCCAGCCATTGATGTTCCGTCCGATGTAATTTCTCACGCATCGTCTGCTGCACGCCGAACAATAAAAATTCGGCGTTTAGTTCGATCCATTCGATAAATTGGCTACGGTAAGCGGCGCGGGTATGAACCGCAATCTGCCCTAATTTTCTGCCTAAATGGTAGAAAATAGTCGGCAAAATCAGTAATAATGCGGCTAACGTGCAACAAACAACCCACGCTAATAACGGTGAAACAAAGGATAGCCCAATCGCCATAAACACGATCACCATTAGCGCACTGATAAACGGTGAGAGTAGGTTCAAATACAAGGTATCAAGGGTATCCACATCAGCAACTAAACGGTTTAACAATTCGCTATGACGATAGCGGCTCAAGCCTGCCGGACTAAGCGGAATCAGCTTTTTAAAGACTGCCACCCGCAAATTTGCCAGCACACGAAACGTAGCATCGTGGGTTACCAAGCGTTCAAAATAGCGTGAAATAGTTCGCCCGATCGCCAGCCCTCTCACCCCTGAAGACGGATAGAAAAAATTGAAGAGCAAACTTGAGCCGACCAAAGCGGAAGCCGCCAAAAACCAGCCGGATAAGCTCAATAGACCGATGCTGGCGGTTAAACCGACTATCGCCAGCACTGTGCCGAGGAACAGCCGTCCCCAATGGGTGCGGTAAAGGGAGAGAAAAGGGAAAAGCGCGCGCATTGTTATCCTTCTGATTGCGGGTTGGAAGTGGCTAATAATTCGGCAAAAAAGCCTTGTTGTTCAAGCTCGGCAAATTGCCCTTGCTGCACAATCTGCCCCTGTTTCATCACCCAAATTTCATCGCACTGTTTGAGATCTTCTATGCGGTGGGTGATCATCAAGGTGGTCTGTTCACGGCTTAAATTATGCAACGCCGCCAGCACTTGTTGCTCCGATTGCAAATCAAGGCTGGCGGTCGGTTCATCCAATAAGAGTAGCTGATAAGGGTGAAGTAAGGCTCTGGCGATGGCAATCCGCTGGGCTTGCCCGCCGGAAATGCCTGCATTGCCGTCTTTAACCTCGCTATCCAAGCCGAGCCGATACACAAACTCATCGGCTTTGGATAACGCCAACGCTCGTGCAATCTCGGCTTCGCTTGCCGTTGAATGCCCAAGAAGTAAATTCTCCCGCAACGTTCCCCGCATCAACTGCGGGTTTTGCCCGACCCACGCTAATTTTGCCCGCCAGTCTGCCATATCCAGTTCTCGCAGTTCGACCCCGTTGATTTTCAAACTTCCTTCATAAGCCAAGAAGCCTAATAGCATATTCATTAACGAGCTTTTACCCGCGCCGCTTTGACCGACTATGGCTATTTTTCGGTGAGATGCCAAGCAAAAATTCAGAGGTTGGGTGAGCGGTTTCCCCTGCGGAGATAAAATCACGCAATCGGTTGCTTGAATTTCTATTTTGCTATTTTCTAAGCGGATCTGCCCGCTTGCTTGGGTCATTATCGGTTGAGTTAAAAAAGCCTCCAGACTATCCGCCGCGCCGATTGCCGCCGCCTTATCATGATAATACACGCCCAATTCCCGTAACGGTTGATAAAATTCGGGCGCTAACATTAAACAGAAAAAGCCGACAAACAGACTCACACCAACCTCGTAATAGCCGAAATCCAATTCGCCCAAATAGATAAAGCCGAAATAGACCGCCATCACTGCAATCGAAACGGCGGTAAAAAACTCCAGTACCGCCGAGGAGAGAAACGCCATTTTCAGCACGTCCATCGTGCTAAGGCGAAAATCTTCCGTGCGCTGATAAATTTCTGCGGTTTGATGTTCTCCCCGCCCAAACAAGCGGATAGTGTCCAGCCCTTTTAAACTATCTAAAAATTGCCCGCTTAAACGAGATAATACGCCGATGTTGCGTTGGTTTGCCTCGGCTGCTTTCATTCCGGCCAGTGCCATAAAAATCGGCAATAACGGCAATGTGCCAAACAGGATCAGCCCTGCCGCCCAGTTCAGCGGAAAGACAAAACAGAGGATAACAAGCGGGACGATCAACGATAAAAATTGCTGCGGTAAATAGCGTGCATAAAAGTTATGGATATTTTCCACCTGTTCAAGCATCAACGCCGCCCAGCTACCCGCCGGACGTTGTTGAATACTTAACGGGCCGATTTGTGCCAGTTTATCTAACACCGCACGGCGTAAATGCAAACGCAGCGTCTGCCCTGCTTTAAAACCGGCTCTTTCCCGCAGCCAGACTAAAATTGCCCTCCCGATAAAGCAGCCGAGTAATCCGACTAATTGTGGAATAAATTGGTCAGGATGTTGATGCTCTACAATCATTTTATGCAACATTGCAGCAAGCAGCCACATTTGCCCGACCATCAATAACGCACTGATTGCCCCCAAGAGTACGTTAAGATAGAGCCATTTCCTTATCATTGTTTGCTGTCGGCGTAGCCATTTTTGCAGCTGTTGTTGTCGTTGTTTATCCATAAATGCGTGTTAATTGCGCAGAAAAATTAGTCAAATTCAAACCGATACATCAAATCGACCGCTTGATTGATGCTTGAAACCCATTGTAAATAGAGATTTGGCGCTAAACGATAGCGTAGGGTTAATTCCGTCAGCGGCGCAAAAATCCCGACCCCGTATTTCACCCGAAATTTCGGTGTTAAGCTACCGCTTACCACCACTTTGGTGTTGTCGCCAATCCCTGCGGTACTGACATTCAGATCATTGATACCAAACGCACTGCCGACCCCGCCGACCATTTTACTACTTTTTGATAGGCTCATACCAATTAAAGCAGCGGCAATGGAATTGCTCGACCCCGCATCGCCGCTGCCTTCCACCCCCCTCCCTGTGAGAATATAAGAGAGGATTTGATCCTGCGGCATTGACGGTGTGGAGAACAGTTTCACTTCCGGCGCATCGGCAATCCCCGTAACTTTGACACCCGCTGTAACTTTGCTGTCTTCAATCGCTTCAGGATTGCGGATCGCCTCAATATCTAATGTCGGCTGAGTCGGTGATCCGGTGAACGAGATTAAGCCTTTGCGGATCACCAAATCCTGCCCGAACGACGCAAACGTGCCGTTCTGCAAATTCACTTGTCCGTATAGCCCTAGCCCTTTATCCCCTTGGCGAACTTTCACCTTGCCGTTGAGATCACTTTTCAGTCCGTAGGCATCAATTTTGACATCATTACCGACATTAATATCAATATTGGCTTGAATCGCCATACCGGAATGGGTTTGTGCCGGCGGCTGACTTAAGATTGCCGCCGCTTTTTGCCGAGCCTTGCCACGCTCGTCCATAATCACTTCGTCTTGGCTGACCGCTACCGCACTTTCCGGCAACGCTTCTACGGCAATTCTTGCCCACGGAATATCCACTTTACCGCTTAAAATCAAGGCTTTCGGGGTCGCTTTTACTTCAATATTCGGGCTAACATCTACTTTTGCCATATTCGGTATATCAACCCGAAAACGCTCAGCCCTCGCTTTGATACGGGTATGCCACGCCTCTAATTTTTGCCAATTGGCATCCCCTTCCAGCACGAGGTTACTCTCTTTGGTTTGTATATTGCCGTTGAGTGTGGAGGTTGCCCCGTTAAAATTCAGGCTTAACCCACCGCCTGTTACCTCAAACGGCATAATATTGGAACGAGCCGTCAATGCACTCAAATTCAAATTGCCGTAAAGCAACGGCGATAATGCCGTACCGCCTAAGGTTAGGCGTGCGTTTATCTCGCCACCGACCTTTTCCCCCGCACTTAACAGCGGTGAAATCACGCTGAGGTTAAGCTGCTCAAGATTGAGTTTACCCGACAATGCCCGTTTATTTGCCAGATCTTTCATCACCAAATCACTGCTGATTCGCCCGTTTTTCTCAAGCTGAATATCGGTCTGCAAATTAAGTTGATTATCCGCCAATTTTGCCCGTAGTTTTACCGGTGTCAAATGGATCGGAAAGCGGCGATGGTCGATCTGTTGCACTACTTTAATGCTGTTCGAGCCTAACTCCACGTTTACTTGCGGGGCTTTATCGGCAAACCACGCTGCCGTACCGTTCGCATTGATAATACCTGCAACTTGGGTTTCTTTGGCTAGAAACGGCTGAACCATCGCTAAGTCAAACCGTTTGAGTTCAAAAGGCACTTTCCCCTCTTTACCGGCGCTAAACGCCTGTGGGAAGCAGAGCTGTAAATTTGGATTACGCCAACAATGTGCGCCGATATCCGCTTTGAGTTGCGAGTGATGATAAGCAACTGCTACGGCTTGCTCGTTTTTCCACTCCCCGACCGGCGACTGAATAGCAACATTTTGCAGTTTTCCTTGCCAACGCTGCTGCAAGCGGTCGAATTTACCGGAAATTTGCAAATTTGCCGCAACCGGTTCGCCTTGAGCAATCAATTTCACCTGATGATTTGCTTCACTCCCGCTTGCGGTAAGATTGGCATTGCTGATTTTCACGTCATCGTAGGCAAATTGACGCAGCCCCACCGTCAAATCCCCCTTGATCTCATTTGCCGAGCTGATGTTGCCTTTTGCGGTGAGGTGTTGCAATTTAAACTGTTCATAGCTGACATTATTCGCACTCACGTCAAGATCCAAGGTCGGTTCAGTTAATTTACCCAACATTTTCACTTTGCCCTGTACTGCGGCATTAAAGTTCGGCACAAGCCCTTTCAAATTCGGGGCGTTAATATCCGCACTAAAATCGGATTTATCACCGATAACCCCTTTTAACGCAATCCGATTTTCGCCATAAATTAAATTGGCTGCCGGCACGTTCAGTAGGGTTTGTGCATCTGCTTTCAACGCACCGGTCAGCTGTAATCGCTTTTGAAAGAGATTGCCGTGCAGATCGACATCGGATAACTCAACCGCCCATTGCTCGCCCTTTTCCCCTCGTGCCGCATAGCCACGGGACTTCAACGCCCCCGACAATACCGCCGCCCATTCCGGCGTGAGCGATTTGGTATGAATATCGTTCAACTGCAATGTCGATTGCCATTCCACGCCGGTTTGCCAATCAATGTTACCCGCTAACTGCGCTTTGCCTTGTAAGGTGTTGAGTGTGAGATCCGCCACATTAAAATGGGTCAAACCGCCCTGCCCTTTGAGCTGTAACGCGCTCTTCGGCACGCCCATTCCGGCGGCTTCTAACTGCGTATCAAGACGGTAATCCAGCAAATTCCCCTGAATAGCTAAATCGACTTGTTTGAGTTGCAACGGATCTTGCCCTTTTTCGCGAATAAAGGGGTAAAGGATCGCCGCACTTTTCAATGTCAAATTAAAAGGCGTTTTCGGTTCGGCAAGCTGAACACTGCCTTGTAAATCGGCGTTGATTGCCCCTGACGTCGTGATATTTAAGTGAGTTGCGCCAAACAGCTCACCGGATAACGTCATTTCGGCTTTACTTGCCGGTAACTGCAAATCGGCTAATGCCGGCATATTCGCATTTAATTTCCAATCTAACGGATAATTCTCCGCTAACGTCAGCAGCCCTTGCCCGTTCAGATCGCCCTTATCACTTTTAAACAATAAATGTTCTAATGCCACCGATTTTTCATCGGAATGGGCTTTTAATTGAAGTTCCGCAACATTTAATAACGATTCGTAGCTCTCCGCCGTTTGACGCTCCAACCGAATATCCCTTGCCGAAAAATCCGCAATATTGACATTTAACGGTAATTTTATCGGGTCAAATTTAGTCAGTAACGGTTCGGCAAATTGTGCTTTTAATGCATTCCAATCGATCGGTTGTGTCGCCGAAACGGCAGATTTTGCAGATTTTTGCGGATTTTCGACCGCTTGCGGTAAAGACAGAGTCAGCCCTGCTAATTGGGTCGGCTCTAAATTTAACTGCTTACCTTGTCCGGTAATGCCCGACTGAAAATGTTGAAGATGAATTGCCATATCATCCACTTTGAGGCTGACATTATTCAGCTCAATCTGTTTGAGGGCAATGCCTAACGGTAACTCAATCTCGCCGATCGGCTTCTCCTCTTTAGGGGCGGCAGGCGGTAATTTAGCAGTATCAATGTCAATAGCCGTATCCCGCAGCGACATATTTTCGATACAGGCACGGCGATCCCATAAACATTGAAAACCGATATGCAACTCCGCCTGCCCGACATTCACCTTGACGCCGTCAGTCTGAAATTGTGTATCGGATAGCAGCAATCCCTCTTGTAAGCTGCCTTCCACCGTGCCTATCGTTAGCCCGTCCACCCATTTATCCGCCCAGTGCAATAATGTTCGTTGCCCCGTTGCCGTTGCCAAAAACAGAAGTGGCAATATCAGCAAGAGGATCAGCCCGATAATTGCCCGCCATAGCCAACGCCATTTTGATCTTTTCGCTGTCGGCCTGGTTTGCTCGTGAGTGTCTGAATGAGCCGATGTTGTCGTCTGTTCGTGCTGCATAGTGATAATAAATTATAATTCTGAACCTAATCCAATATAGAATTGAATCCCTTTTTCATTGCTCGGCGAACGCACCGGCGTGGCAAGATCAAACTTAATTGCACCGATCGGCGATGCCCAACGCACGCCTACCCCAACGCCTGAATGCAGATCCTTAGCCTTATATTGACGAGCGGCAAGCCCCGTATCATAAAATACAGCCCCCCACCAATTCGGGTAAACTTGGTACTGATATTCCGCTGTGGCAGTGGCAAGGTGTGAACCGCCGGTCAGTTCGCCGTCCTTATTTTTTGGCGAAATTTTCTTATAACCGAAGCCCCGCACACTCATATCCCCACCGGCAAAATAACGTAACGCCGGCGGAATACGCCCAAATTCGCCCGCTTTTAAGTAACCCAGCTCACCTCGCAGATAAAAGCGATGTGCATCGGCATAGGTTCTAATCCAAGCCGTTGATGCTTTGGCAGAATAAAAATTCACATCCGATCCCCACAGTTTACTGCCCCAATTTACCGTCAGCTTTTGGGAATCTCCCCACAATGGAAAACGCTGCCCATCACTACGAGTGCGGTTTAGTGAGGCGGTCGGATAGAGTAAAAGCGTTTTAAATTTATCGTTTGCCTGCTCGAAGGCATCATAACGGGCTTTCATTCCTAACGAAAAATTCCAGCCGGATTCATAATTCCAAAACCGCTGAAATGCCAAATTAGCACCGGTAAATTTGGTATCGTTCTGCTTTTCCCGTTCTAAACCGCCGGAGATTTGGTAATAATGGTTAATCGGATCGTTTCTCAGCGGAATATTATACCCAAATTCGATTTTTTGTTCTTTCAGCGAAAAATAGCTGTTCATTTCCAAGCTATGTCCGCGATCATTGATCCACGGTTTTTTCCAGTTTAATTGAAAACGAGGCCCAACCTGCGTCATATAGCCGATACCGATCTCAACATCATTTTTTTTCTTCGGCTGTAATAATACGTTCAGATCCACCTCTTTTTTCTCGCTGTTCAATTCCGGCTCAACCAATACCGAAGCAAACCAATTACTCGATGAAAAATCGCTGGATAATTTTGAGAGATCATTGATGTGGTATTCATCGCCTGACTGAATACGTAAAGCCTGGGTCAAATAATCCTCACGGATTTGGCTGTTTTTAAAGCGAATATCACCATAACGATAACGTTCCCCACTATGATAGCCCAAACGCCAATCCGCCGTGTGAGAGGTTGAATACACTTCCAAACGGTGATAACGCCAATTCCCGTCAAAATAGCCTTTGGATTGGGCAAGTTTCTCAATATTGCTCTTGAAATTATCGTAAGTTTCGTGATTCAGCCGAGTGCCTTTTGTCGGAATGTCCTTTTCCAGCAACTGCTGAAAATCGCTATCCTGTGCAGCTTGCCCTTGAATATCGACCTCCCGCTCGTCTAATTTAACCGGTTTGTCTAGGCTTACCTTTAACGTCAGCAGATCTTTTGCGGGCGCTTTGCGAGGTGTTAAATGAAAGTGATATTGAGTGTTGTAATAACCCAATGCCCGCAACGCCTTATCGACGGTTTCCCGAACCACATACTGATAACGCTCCGAGCCGTCCGCTTCATCGTTGCTCACTTGGGACAAAAAAATCCGCACATTGTTATAAAGTTCTTTATCCTCAATCCCTTCAATTTTGAGCCTAACCGTCTGCTCGGCAAATACCAACGGCGTTGTTACCAATAACGCTAGATAATGTAATTTGGTTTTTAGCATAATTTTCTCTTAATTATTCGACTTATTCTATAATAGGCAGAGATTTTTTCACCGAGTTCCGCCACATTCGTCATTTCATCACTCCTTCGGCACACCTCTAAGTAAAGGCACGGATTGATAGGGTTCAACGGAGGTTAATGCCGGTTCAATATCAAATAGCATAATAAACGGCTTCGGCGGGGCAAGCGGCTCATCTCGCCATAACTGACTAAGGCTGACCAATTCAATATCATCGGGTAAATTGGCAATGCCTTGCTTCAGTACTGCCACGCTGTGTTTACGGGGATGCCCGATGATAATCGCCGTCCCGTGCTTACGGGCATAATGAATCGCCGCATTAAATTGCCGTTGTACATCGGCAAGTTCATTACTGTCATCTAAAAAGAGATGACGTTCCAACGCTTTTACGCCAACGTTTTTTGCCGTTTGATAAGCAACGCTATTCCCTGCGGTTTTGCTATCCAGAAAAAATAATTGATGGCTGGCCAGTGCTTTCATCAAATACGTCATTGTCTGCTGATCGGTGGTCGCTTTACTGCCCATATGATTATTCAAACCGATAGCGTGCGGTACTTGGCGGCTAGCAGACTGAATAAGTTGGGCAACGGCTTGCTCGTCCATTCCCACTTTTAAGCTGCCGGATTCAATGGGTTGATGGTTATTTTGCGGCTGCATTGGCAGATGAATGAGAATATCCCGTTTCTGCTCAAAGGCTTGCTTCGCTCTCGCCGTGGCATAAGGTGCAACGGGAATAATCGCCACGCTCACTTGATTGGGTAACGCATAAATTTCGCTATCTTCTTTTGTGCGATAACCAATATCATCAATGACGATCGCCAACTTCGCCGCCTGTGCAAGCGGTGCGAACAGACACAAAATTTGCAAAAAAAGGGGAAAAAACCACCGCTTGTTCATACTAATTTACCCAACGTAACGGATTGACCGCTTGCCCTTTGCGGCGAATTTCAAAATACAATGCCGAGCGGCTTTGCCCGCCGGAATTTCCCACGCTGGCAATGGTTTGCCCCTGTTGAACACGGCTGCCTTTGCGTACCGATAGCGATTGGTTGTAGCCATAGAGCGACATATCGCCGTTACCGTGGTCGATCACTACGACTTGACCGTAACCTTGCAGCCAATCGGCAAGGATAACCCGCCCGCCCGCAATCGCTTTAACTGCCGAGCCTGCCGCCGCCTGAATGACGATCCCGTTCCATTTCAGCTCACCCATTTGGGTCGAACCAAAGCGATTGACAATTTTGCCCGCTACCGGCATCGCATATTTGCCACCGCCTAAACCGCTGCCGGCACGCACCTGCTGTTTTTCCTGCTCGGTCGGCTGCCGTTTTTCTTCGCTGCTTTTCTTCTGCTCCAACTTGGCAATTTCACGCTTTTCCTGCTGCGCCGCTTCATTTGCCGCTTTGGCTAATTGATTGCGTAACGCATTTTCGTTCGCTTTCAATTCGTCCAAACGGTTTTGATCTTGAGCAAGGGTTTTGTCTAGCGAACGGATCGTACTCTCCCGCTCGTTTTTCACTTTTTGCAGATCTTTTTCCTGCTTTTTCTGCTCGTTTAACTGGGTTTGCTGCCCTTTTTGCTGCCCTTTCAGCTCATCTCGGCGGGCTTTTAATTCTTGTTGAGTGCGGCGTAGATCATAAATGGCATCAATCCGCACTTGATTGATATGCTCATAGTATGCGCCCATTCGGTCGGCATTTTTAGCCTCCTCCGAGAGTAAGCGTTCTAATACGGAAGGGTGAATCCCCGAGCGATAAGCCGAGTCCAACTGCTCTTTCAGCCGCTCTTTTTGCTCTTTTTCCAATTTTTCCAACCGCTTGATCTCCTGCTCGGTTCGGGCGATCGCTTGGCGGGTTTCCTTGAGGGTAAGCTGCGTCTTTTTCAGCTCATTTAACACTTTTCCCATTTCAATTTCTTGATTTTTCAAGGTAGATTGCAAACTGTCCCGCTTTTTTTTCTGCTCGGCTATCTTAGTTTGTTGCTGCTTAATCCGTTGTTGAATTTGAGACAGATCATTCGCCACACTGTATTGTTGTGTGCCGAAAAACAGTGCCAAGGCTATTATCAGAAAAGTAAACGGGCGGCTTTTCACTCTCTCTCCTTTCAAATCCATCAATCGTAAGGGGTTATTCTAATCGGTTATGAGCAAAATGACTATGATTTTTGCGTGTCTCGCCTAGATAAGCACTATACCAAGGGTGATATAAATGGCGGGCCGTTTCAATTTGGTAGCGTGTCGGAAAGAAGGATACTCGGATCATTCCGTGCTGCGCCGTATTAAACACCTGAATAGAATGTGCTTGTAAACGGGCGGTTACACTGGGGTGCGGGTGATGCCAAGGATTCCAACGCCCCGCCGAAATCAGTGCATATTGAGGCTGAAGCTGGGCTAATAAGGTTTGGCTGGTACTGGTTCGGCTGCCGTGATGCCCGATCTGCAAAAAATCCACCCTACCAATCTGTGCCGCATAGTGTCGTTCCTGTGCAATTTCGCTGTCGCCGGTAAACACCAAACGGTGCTGCCCAATCTCCACTTTCAACACACAAGAATCACGGTTTGCCGCCCGCACGGCAAGATGTTCAGGGTAAACCGCCTGTATCGAAATTGCCCCAAATTGCCATTTTCTGCCTGCCAGACAAGGTTCAGCCATCCTACCAGTATAACGGTTACGCCCCGATAAAATCAGCCGCGCCTGCGGATATGCCTTGAGTAACGCACTGACGCCGCCGGCGTGATCGTTATCATCGTGGCTGACAAAAATCGCTTCAACCTCAATGCCTTCTCGCCTTAAATAAGGCAAAATCTCCTGCTCGGCAACGGAGCGGGCAGACCAACTCGCACCGGTATCGTAAAAAACCGCCCGTTTCTGACCGCTTGCTTGATAGACCAACGCCATTGCCAAACCTTGCCCGACATCAAAATGCAGCCATTCGGCGATCGGTTGCGTTCGCCCCAAATCGACGATAACACCGCCACGATTAACCAACCCAAATAACATACCGCTGACAAGCCAGTAACCTCTGCTTTTTTGCCATAGCCAGCCATAAATCCCCGCCAAACCCAATAAACTAAAGCTAGCCACGCCGAGCTGCAGGGCTTGGGATAACGGCAACCAGCTCTCTGACAGCGGCGTAATCAACCACAGGCTAAATTGGGCAATCCAATCCGCTAACGTCCAACTCGCCAAAAGGTTATCACTCACCAAACTAAATAAAATTGTCGGGACAAGCACAAAGCTATACAACGGCACAATCAATACATTAGCAAAAAATGCAATGGGGGAAATGCCCTCGAAAAACCACAGTTGAACAGGGGTAAACACCAGCAAAATGCCCAACTGCAAATGCAACAACGCAATGCTCAAGCGGGCAGATTTCGGGCATTTTTTGCAAAAGAGCCTGTCATAACAACGATTGAGCGGAAAATATTGATACCAAAAAATCAACGCAGCAACCGCTAATACCGATAGCCAAAAACTTTCCGACAAAAGTGCCAACGGGTCGAAAAGCAGTAGCAGCGCCACTACACGCCACCATAGTTGCCACGGCGTATAGTAACGGCGTAGTTGCTGGCAGCCGAGTACCGCACAAATTGCCACTAACGTCCTTAAAGTCGGGATCGCAAAACCGGCTAAAAAACTGTACCCAAATGCAAAACACAATCCGCACCATTTTGACCAAGACAGAGATTGCCCAGCCCTGTGCAATCTGCCCCAACGTAACAAGCCCCATTGCAGAGCCTTTGCCAACCAAAAGCCGAAGCCGAACGCCAACCCGATATGCAAGCCTGAGATCGCAATCAAATGCGCCGTTGAGGTGTGCTGAAAACCTTGCCACGCCTTAATAGATAACCACGCCCGCTCACCAAAGGCTAACGCCAGCAGGAGCGCTTGGTTCGGCAAGTCGGCGGTCTGTTGTTGTACCCGATAGAGCCAATTTGCCCGTAATGATGTCGGCGGCGAAAGCAACTGCGCCTGCTTGACCGTACCAAGCCCGTGAATATGTTGGGCGAAATACCATTTCTGCCGATTAAAATTGCCGTGATTTAAACGTCCTGAAATCGGGCGTAAATGCAAGGTGGCTTGGTAACGGGCATCAAACTGCAACGGCGTTTCCGTTTGCCAAGCCAAAAATAAGCGTGTGCCGTCTGCCAATTCGGCAATCGCCGTTTGGTAATCCTGTTGCTTGAGAATTTGCAAAATATGAATCAATTCGACCCGCTTGCCCGTCGGGAAATGCTCTGCCTTATAAGCAATATTCATCACCTGCCCGTAACTGACAGCAATCAATAACGCCAGTAACAAAGTCAGTCCCGCTCTTTTAACTAAGCCGACCAGAAAAAACAGCCACGCAATGCCCATTCCGACAGATAAAAAGGCGTGTGGCAGCCATAATATCGGCAAGAGGGACAACACAAACAGCAGGCAAAATCGATCGAGGTTCATTGCATTACGGTGAGAAAAATATCAAGCAGTTTGAAAGGAAGTTTGCCGATATACAACGGCTAAAGGGGCGTTTTACGATCGAGATCACAAAAATAAAAAAGCACGTTGCTCAGAACGTGCTTTTTAGGGGAATTGATTAGCCGTTATTTATCATCTGCCATACTGACCGCTGCGGTAAAGAGTACATCAGTCGAGGAATTTAACGCCGTTTCGGCAGAGTCTTGAATCACACCAATGATAAAGCCAACACCGATCACCTGCGCCGCCACATCATTTGGGATATTGAATAAGCTACACGCAAGCGGAATTAACAGCAGCGAACCGCCAGCAACACCGGACGCACCGCAAGCGCAGATCGCCGCCACCACACTTAATAGCAATGCTGTGGCAAAATCCGGTGTAATGCCCTGTGTATAAGCAGCGGCAAGGGTTAAGACCGTGATGGTAATCGCTGCCCCAGCCATATTGATATTCGCCCCCAACGGAATGGAGATAGAATAAATCTCTTCTTTTAGCCCTAAACGTTTGGCAAGACCCATATTCACCGGAATGTTGGCGGCAGAACTGCGGGTAAAGAACGCCGTTACGCCACTCTCACGCAGGCAGGTAAAAGTCAGCGGGAACGGATTGCGGCGGATTTTCCAAAAGACTAACAATGGATTTAACACAAACGCCACAATTGCCATTGCCCCTAGTAAGACCGCTAATAAGTGGGCATAGCCGTGGAAGGCTTCAAGACCATTGACGGCGACCGTTTCAGCGACCAAACCAAACACCCCGATCGGTGCAAAAGCAATCACCACTTTCACCACAAAAGAAACCGCATCGGATAAATCGTTAAGGAAGATTTTGGTACTCGGTGCGGCGTGGCGTAACGCAATACCAAGTCCGATTGACCAAGCCAAAATGCCGATAAAGTTCGCATTCGTCAGTGCGCCCAACGGGTTATCCACTAAGTTGAAAATCACCACTTTCAACACTTCACCCACCCCTTGTGGCGGCGCAAGGTTGTCCGGACTGGTTACCAACTCCAGCGTAGTCGGGAATAGATAGCTCACTGCAACGGCAGTCAGTGCCGCTAAGAATGTGCCTAAAAGGTACAGCACTAAAATCGGTTTTAAACGGCTATCGCTGCCCACCTCTTTGTTCGCAATAGAGGCGATGACCAAGCAGAAAACTAAAATCGGTGCGATTGCCCGCAAAGATTTCACGAAAAATTGCCCTAACACACCGACATTGGCAGCCCAAGTCGGATTAAGTAATGCCAGTACAACACCTAATATAAGACCAACGGCGATACGCAATACCAGATTGCCGCCGAGGATTTTTGAAGATAATGATGGTTTGCTCATAAGGTTTCCTGTAAGACCTAACGGAGAAAAAATCGAGGTTAATTGCCCCCGAATTAAAATAAAGAGTGATGAGATTAGCCCAAAAACCGCCAAAATGAAATAGTCAAGCGGTCATTTGTGGGCATAATTTTGCAAAATCTGTGATTTTAATTGCAAAAGAGGCGAGATTTTACACTATTTTATTTTCGTCCTTCATAGCTTTCGGGTAGAATAACGCCAATGTTATTCCCTTTTAACTCATTATGAAGCCCGAAAATAAAGCCAATTTTCAACGTGTGCTGAGAGCCGCCGGCTATTCGCTGAAAGGCCTCAAAAGTGCTTATTGTTACGAAGCTGCATTTCGTCAAGAAGTGTGGCTTTCTTTTTTATTGATTCCGCTCGGTTTATTTCTAGGCGATAACGCCGTTGAAAAAGTGTTGCTTGCCGGATCTGTTCTGTTGGTATTAGTCGCCGAACTGTTAAACAGTGCGGTGGAGTCTGTGGTCGATCGTATCGGTTCGGACTATCACGAACTCTCCGGACGGGCAAAAGATATCGGTTCTGCCGCCGTGTTTATGGCAATGGTAACGTGGGGCTTGACTTGGCTGCTGATCTTATTTTTCTAAATATGCGAAAAATGCCGCCGAACTGCCCGCTTGTAAGTAGGTAAACGATGAAAAAAGCGATTTTTATCCTTATCGGTCTCTTAGTCGTGTTGGTTGGCTTTAATCTGCCCAAGGTAAAACAGATAATGTCAGATATTTTGCCCGACTATCTCGCCAGTGAGCCAGCCATTGCAACGGATACCCCCATTGATCGCCTTGTGGTATTTAAACATAAGCGGCAAATGTGGGCATACCGGGGTGAGCAGTTAGTCAAAATTTATCCGATAGCCCTCGGCTTCAACCCAATCGGGCATAAACAATTTGAGGGCGACGGCAAAACGCCCGAAGGCATTTATCGCATAAATGAACGCAACCCTCGCAGTGCGTATCATAAAAATTTGGGCGTTTCTTACCCTAATGCACAAGATACTGCCTACGCCCAATCTCAAGGAAAATCCCCCGGCGGTTTGATAAAAATTCACGGGCTGCCGAACGGGCGTGGCGACATCGGGAAATTACATTTGCTCAAAGATTGGACGCACGGTTGCATTGCCGTAACAAATGAAGAAATTGACGAACTGTATCGCACGGTCATTCATAATGCGGTCATTGATATTCGTCCCTAATAAACACTGGGAATATTCCCTTTCATCACACAAAGGTACTTGCTATGAAATTTAAGAAAACCCTGCTCTCCGTTGCTTTGCTCTCTGCCACGGCAATGGCATACGAAACGGATAAAACCTACCAATTTACCGTGTTACACGTCAATGATACACACGGTCATTTCTGGAAAAACGATAAAAGCGAATACGGTTTTGCCGCACAAAAAACGGCGATTGACGCTGTGCGTAAAGAGGTCGCTGCCAAAGGGGGCGAAGTGTTGTTACTTCACGCCGGCGACTATAACACCGGTACACCGGAATCCGATATGCAAAACGCCCGTCCGGATATTGAAGGAATGAATATGCTCGGCTTTGAAACGCTAGCACTGGGTAATCACGAGTTTGATTCCCCGCTACAAGTACTGGCAATGCAAGAACAATGGGCAAACTTTCCGTTCTTGTCCGCTAATGTCATCAACAAAAAAACCGACAAACCGTTAGTCAAACCTTATGCCGTATTTAACAAAGGCGGCTTGAAAATTGCGGTGGTCGGTTTAACCACGGAAGATACGGCAAAACTCGGTAATCCGGAGGTTACCGGCAATGTGATTTTTAACAACCCGATTGAAGCGGCAAAACAAACCCTCGCCGAAGTAAACGAAAAAGAGAAGCCGGACGCTCGCATTGCGCTAACCCATATGGGCTACTATTTTGACGGCAAACACGGAATGAATGCACCGGGCGATGTAACAATGGCTCGCAGCCTCGAAAAAGGTGCGTTTGATTTGATCGTTGGCGGTCATACCCACGACACAGTCTGTTTAAACGATGAAGGAACAGGCTTAAAAGCAAAATATACCCCCGGCGATGCCTGTAAACCAGATTTCCAAAACGGCACTTGGATTGTACAAGCGGGCGAATGGGGTAAATACTTAGGTCGAGCCGACTTTGAATTTAAAAACGGCGAAACCAAATTGGTGAACTATCAGTTAATCCCGATTAACTTAAAACAGAAAGTGAAACTTGCCGACGGCAAATCCGAATATAAACTCTATCAATCGGAAATTGCCGAAGATAAAGCAGTGTTTGAGCATCTCAAAAAATACCAAGACGAAGGCGACAAATTACTTGGCGTGAAAGTCGGCGAAGTAAAAGGCGGTAAATTAGAGGGCGAACGTGATGTTATCCGCTTCCACCAAACCAACTTAGGCCGCTTGATTGCTCAATCGCAAATGGAGCGGGTAAAAGCAGATTTAGCGGTGATGAATTCCGGCGGTATACGCACCTCAATCCTTGAAGGTAATGTTACTTATAAAGATCTCCTCACCGTCCAGCCGTTCGGCAATATGATTGCGACAGTTGATCTCACCGGTCAAGAATTGTTGGATTACTTAAATGTGGTCGCCTTAAAAGATGTCGATATGGGTGCATACCCGCAATTTGCCGGCGTATCAATGGTGGTCGATCGCACCGCCAAACAAGTCTCCGATGTTAAAATCGGCGGCAAAGCCCTTGATTTAAACAAAAAATATAAACTGTCAGTGCCGGATTACTGTGCAGCCGGCGGCGACGGCTATCCTGTATTGAAAAAGCACCCAAGCTATGTCAATACCGGCTTTATTGATGCGGAAATGCTTAAAGCCTATTTTGAAGAAAACTCCCCGATCGATGCCTCAAAATTCGATCCGAAACAAGACATTATCTTCAAATAATCAAGTACAAGCGGTCGGATTTGCCTAAAAATTAACAAATCCGACCGCATTTTAAAAAAATTGAAATTTAAATTAAAACCGAGTAAATTATCATCGTCGCTTAGCTTATTCAGCGGTGTAATGTTAAGACACAGGAGATCTTCATATGAAAAAACAACTCTCTATTCTTGCTTGTGCAGTTTTACTTTCTGCTTGCGGCAGTAGTAGTGGTGGCTCATCTTCAAATGATGCTGCACCGAAAGCGAGCACCCCGAAACCAAGTGTTAATCAAGAAACCCCGAACAAAGGTGTCCAAAATCAAAATACAGCAAGTCCTTTCTACAGCCTAAACGGCAAAGGAAATATTGAGTTTAAAGATACAAATAATATCCATCAATTAACTGTCAATGGTCAAACAATTGATCTTGCAAATATTGATGGTGCAAGTGTCAATGGTTGGAAAACAGAAGGCTTCGACTTTTTCGTAGGTGGAAAGCGTGGTTCTAGCGATATCAGTGTTTATACAAGCTCTCCAAATGTTACCGTTGGAATTATGCGCAGTAACGATGTATTTGCTTTCGTAAACGGTAAAGCAACGGATGTCTCACAACTTCCGACCGGAGTTGTTACCTATAACGTTAAAACAAATAGTGCAACTATGAGTGACTTTGGTATAGCTCACGGTAAGATCACAGCTAACTTCGCGGATAAAACCTTATCCGGCACACTGACTAATGATATTAAACTTAATGCCAAAATTGACGGCAATAAATTTGCTTCCGAAAACGGCGCAGCCACTCAAGTGAAAGGCGGTTTCTTCGGTGAAAATGCAAAAGAGATCGGCGGTATATATAAAACCAATGAGCGTGTAGGGGCATTCGCAGGTCAAGCTCAGTAATACCTAAAAAAATCAAAAAACAAAAACGCATAACCAACAATTGGTTATGCGTTTTTTTATGAAATGACTTAACGTAAAAATGCCGGGATATTACGCTCGTACTCTGCGATTTTCGCTTCGTGTTGTAAGGTTAAGCCGATATTGTCTAAACCGTTTAACAAGCAGTGGCGGCGGAACTCGTCAATTTCAAAATGATACAGTTTTTCGCCCGCTTTCACCGTTTGGGTTTCTAAATCAATTTCGATCTGCTTGCCTTCATTTGCCCATACCCATTGGAACAGTTCTTCCACTTCCTCTTCGGTGAGGCGTACCGGTAGCATATGGTTATTTAAGCTATTATTGTAGAAAATATCGGCAAAACTCGGGGCAATCATTGCTTTAAAACCGTAATCCGCCAATGCCCACGGTGCGTGTTCACGGGAAGAACCGCAACCTAAATTCTTGCGAGCCAATAAAATTGTCGCCCCTTGATATTGCGGGTAATTGAGTACGAAATCGGGATTAGGTTGAGTGCCCTCCACATCGAGATAACGCCATTCGTGGAAAAGGTGTTTGCCAAAGCCGACCCGTGTAATTGCTTGCAAAAATTGTTTAGGAATAATTGCATCGGTATCCACATTTGCTGCATCAAGCGGCACAACTAGCCCTGAAATTTGTTTAAAACCTGCCATTTTTTCTCCTTAATTCAATGAAACCTGACGAATATCCACAAATTTACCAAATACTGCCGCCGCTGCCGCCATTGCCGGGCTCACAAGGTGAGTGCGTCCGTTACGTCCTTGACGGCCTTCAAAATTACGGTTACTGGTTGAAGCACAACGCTCCCACTCGCCTAAGCGGTCGTCATTCATTCCCAAGCACATCGAGCAGCCCGGATTACGCCACTCTGCCCCCGCTTCGATGAAGATTTTATCCAATCCCTCTTTTTCCGCTTGCTCTTTTACCAAACCCGATCCCGGCACAACCAACACCCGTTTGACATTTTGTGCCACTTTGCGTCCTTTCATCACCGCAGCCGCTGCTCGCAAATCTTCAATGCGGGAATTGGTACAAGAGCCGATAAACACTTGATCCACCGGAATGGTTTTTAGATCCGTTTCCGCATCTAAGCCGATATACGCTAAGGCTTTCTCCGCTGAAGCTCGCGCAACGGGATCGCTCATCTGTGCCGGATTAGGAATGCGTTGATCGATGCCGATTACCTGCCCCGGATTCGTTCCCCACGTTACCTGCGGTGAAATATCTTTAGCCTCTAAAGTTACGACCGTATCAAACTCAGCCCCTTCGTCCGTATGCAAGGTTTTCCAATAGGCGACCGCCTCGTCCCAATCTTTACCTTTAGGTGCGTGCGGGCGACCTTTTAGATAGGCAAAGGTTGTTTCGTCCGGTGCAATCAAGCCGGCTTTTGCGCCCATTTCAATCGCCATATTGCACACGGTCATACGCCCTTCCATCGACAAATCACGGATCGCTTCACCACAAAATTCAACAACGTGTCCTGTACCGCCCGCCATTGTGGTTTTGCCGATAATGGCTAACATAATATCTTTTGCGGTAATCCCCGGCGCAACCTTGCCACGCACCTCAATTTTCATACTTTTGGCGCGGGCTTGTTTAAGGGTTTGGGTGGCAAGAACGTGTTCCACTTCGGAAGTCCCGATCCCAAACGCCAAAGCACCAAATGCACCGTGGGTTGCGGTATGGGAATCGCCGCACACAATCGTCATTCCCGGCAGGGTCAAGCCTTGCTCCGGCCCCATAACGTGTACAATGCCCTGCTCTTTGGTATTCATATCAAACAATGAAATGCCGTTCGCTTTGCAGTTTTTGTCTAACTCAAGCACTTGAATTTTAGCCTGACCTGCTAATTTTTGCACATCACGCACCTGTGTGGAGATACTGTGATCCATCGTGCCGAAGGTTTTACCGACTTGGCGGACTTGGCGATTGGCAACCCGCAGTCCGTCAAAGGCTTGGGGGCTGGTTACTTCGTGAATAAGATGACGGTTGATATAAATAATCGGGGTTTCTCCCGCCGCCTCGTGAACAACGTGGGCATCAAATAATTTTTGGTAAAGGGTCTTGCTTGCCATAATAATTCCAACTCAATCAATAATGAGGAAAACAACAAGCGGGCTGATGTGCAAAGAAATATGCAAATCTGACCGCTTGCAATCATTGTGAGAGAATATAACTGCTGCCCATTTAATTGTAAAATGCTATTTTTACGCTTTTTTTATATTTTTCTTCTATCGGATAGGCAAAAAAGGCTTAATTTAGACCATTCACCAACATTTTATGCTGAACAAGCACTGTTTATCAGCAAGCATATCTTGCGCCTGTCTGATTACAAGGTTTTTTCTAAAATGGCGCTTTTTATTAAAAAGCGGAACGATTTGAACAAATTTTTAACACTGCGATGTTTATTTGGCTGAATTTGCTCTAAACGCCCCGCTTGTTGAGCCGATTAGGCTTGCTCGGAATGCGTGCGGCAGCAGAGAAAATAGTAGCAGACAAAAGAAGCGAGGGTACAAAGCGCCATTGCATAAAGCATTGGCCGCTCGCTGCTCAACGGAATATGGGACAAGCCCGCCCCCACTAAAGAGCCAACCCCGAAACGAGCCGTGCCGGCAAGGGCATTCGCCGTCCCCGCCATTTGCGGATAACGGTCTAAAATCGCTGCCGAAGCGTTACTGCCGATAGTAGACACCATACCGACAAACACTGCAACGCCGATTGCCATTGCCCACAGCCCGAAGGAAAATGTCGCTGAAATCGCTAACCATACGCCCGCCAATAATTGCAAAATCAAGCCGATACGTAACATATTTTCCGACCCGATTTTAGTAACCAGTCGCCCGTTAATAAAGGTCATCACGATCAAAACACCGATATTCATCACGAAGAAATAACCAAAATGCTCCGGCGAAACGCCAAATAAGCCGATATAGACAATCGAGCCGGAGGTCAAAAAGCAGAACATACCGGCAAAGGACAATCCGCCGACCAATACATAGCCGAGCGTTGCTCGATGGGCAATCAGCCCCTGAAAATTTTTCAACACCTTGCCGAAATGCAACGGCACACGGTTTTCAGCTTTAAGGGTTTCGGGAATTTGCCACATTACCAATACGGTACATAATATCCCCATCGCCATTAAGGTATAAAAAATAGAATGCCAGTGAAACCATTTGGCGATATAGCCGCCCATAATCGGCGCAATCAGCGGGGCAACCATTGAGATGATCATAATGGTGGACATCATTCGTGCAAATCGGTTACGTTCAAACAGATCCCGCACCAATGCCCCTAACACCACTGCGGGCGCAGCTCCAAATAAGCCTTGAACAAAGCGGATAAGGTAAAAATGCCCGATATCCATTACTTTGGTGAGAAAGAATGCCATTATCGCCCCGCCTGCAATCCCGATTAAAATAATCGGTTTACGCCCGAAGCTATCGGCAACCGGCCCCCAAAACAGTTGCCCTAATGCAAAACCAAGGGTAAACAGAGCAAGGGTGGTTTGCACTTTTTCTTGGGACACATTCAGATCCCGTGCAATATCAAGGAAAGAGGGTAAATACATATCAATCGCCAACGGCGGCAACATTGATAGTAAGCCTAAAATAATGACAAAAAAGCCATTTAATCTAACGGGTTTATTCATAAAAATATGCTATCTCTTTTTCGGTTAATATTCTAAACTCGCCTTCCTCTAACCTTTCGTCCAACACCACGTTGCCAATCCGCCAACGGTGCAAAGCCACCACCTTATTGCCCAATGCGGCAAACATTCGTTTGACTTGGTGATAGCGCCCTTCACTAATGGTTAAATTGACATTGTAATCATCAAGAATTTCGAGCTTGGCAGGTTTAGTCAACGTTTTTTCACCCCGTAGCAGCAGCCCTTCCGCCAGCTTTGTGCTGTAAAAGGCTTCGACCGGATCGGCAAGGGTAACGAGATACGTTTTTTCACAATGGTGCTTGGGTGATGTAATACGGTGAGACCATTGTCCGTCATCGGTTAAGAGAACTAAACCTGTGGTGTCGGCATCTAAACGCCCTGCACAGTGTAATTTAGTGCTAAGGGGATAGTCGAAAAATTGGAAGACACTGGGATAATCCCCGTCATCGTGTGAACAGACACAATGTTGGGGTTTATGTAGCATAACATACACCCCTTCGTTCAGCCAGTCAAGCCTCTGCCCCTCAAATACAATCTCATCGGCTTGTGAGATCTTTCTCGCACTGTTTTTTTCAATCTCGCCATTCACCGCCACCGCACCGGCACGCAAGGCTTTGCCCGCTTGGGAACGGGTTAAGCCGGTTTGTTCCGCAATAAATTTATCTAAACGCATTATATGCTCTCCACGCAATAAAAACGGCATTATAAAAGATTAGCCTGACCGAGGTAAATTTTTGCAAGCCTTTTCCGCTATTCCTGATTATAATACTCGGCAATTTTGATTTTTTGGGGGGCTGCGTGGATACCGTTATCAACATCGCCATTTACTTACAATTTTTCATCGGCTTATTTGCGATTGTCAATCCGTTCGGCACATTGCCGATCTTCTTCAGTATGACCAACCATCAATACGAAGCGGATCGTAATAAAACCAGCCTGATCACCGCCGTTTCCATCGGTGTGATTCTGTTAGTCAGCCTCTATTTCGGGAAAATTATCCTTGATGCTTTCAGCATCTCGCTCAACTCTTTCCGGGTTGCCGGCGGTTTTTTGATTGTCAGCATTGCAATGACGATGATCAGCGGCAAACTGGGCGAGCATAAACAGAATAAAGAAGAAAAAAATGCTGATGTGTCCGAATACGACAACATCGCCGTCGTGCCCCTCGCAATGCCGATTATGGCTGGCCCCGGGGCGATAGGTTCAACGATCGTGTGGGGCACTCGCTACAATCACTGGATCGACTATCTCGGCTTTAGTATTGCGATTATCGCTTTCGCCCTGATTTGTTATGTTCTGTTTCGCTTTTCCGCCCCACTGATCAAACGGCTCGGCAAAACCGGCACTAACATCGTAACTAGGATTATGGGCCTAATCCTAATGGCGCTCGGCATTGAAATTATTGTCGCCGGATTGAGTAATTTATTCCCCGGTTTAACGGCGATACATTAAAATGATGGAATATTGTTACGCTCAAGCGGTCGCTTTTGTGAAAAAATATGCCAAACTCACCGCTTGTTTATGGCTTCTTACCGGTTGCGATCCGCACCCAGTCCCGACAGAGAATAGCCAAAGCCCCTCACCGCCACGGCTCAAACGGGCAATCTACTCAGCGTATCTGCAACTCGATCCGCATTTCGCTAAAGTGTCTGCCGATGCCGCACCGCTACGGGATTTACTGGTGGGCTTATGGACGTTCGATCCAAAAGGGCAAGCCGTGCCTGCACTGGCGAAACAACAATTCAGCGATGACCAACAAAATTGGCTCTTTATATTGGACGAACAAGCAACTTGGTCAAATGGCGAACCGGTTACCGCGCAGGATTTTGTCGCCAGTTGGCAACGGCTTGCCGATCCAGCTCAAAAATCGCCGCTTGCGCCCTATCTCATCTATATGGGCGTTCAAAATGCCAAAGAAATCAGCCAAGGCGACTTGCCTCCCAGTGCACTCGGCGTACAGGCATTAAATCCGCACACCTTGCAAATTCGGCTGCGTAAAGCCAACGCACAACTCCCTCAAATGTTAGCGCATTCCGCTCTCTTGCCGACTTATCACGGGCTGAAACCGGCAGAAAACGGCGACTTTATCAGCAATGGTGATTATCATCTGCTGGAACGCCACCCGCAAACTCTTATTTTACAGGCAAACCGCCAAGATCTGCCCTTTCAACAAGTGGCATACCAACTGATTACCAGTAAACAGA
Source organism: Muribacter muris (assembly GCF_004569585.1). Taxonomy (NCBI): domain Bacteria; kingdom Pseudomonadati; phylum Pseudomonadota; class Gammaproteobacteria; order Pasteurellales; family Pasteurellaceae; genus Muribacter; species Muribacter muris. Next base: position 52,443 of record NZ_SPPA01000001.1, read on the forward strand.
ACCCGCAACAGTTTGATGTCGTGGAAAATCTCCTGCCACACTATCAAGGCGAGGCGAGAACGCTTCCCCGCTTGTGTACCTATTTCTACGAATTTAATTTTGCCGATCCGATGTTTAGCAATAAAACCGTACGCCAAGCGGTGCGAGCGATGATTTCCTCTGCGGAAGTCAGCCGTGGCGTTGGCTTGCCTAATCATTCCGTGCTGCCCCGCACAATGCAGACCGTGCAAGATCGGCAGCTCTCTACCGTCAGTGCGGAACAGCTTTTCAGTCAGTTAGGCTTAACACCGCAGCAGCCGTTGAAATTTACGCTCACCTACGATGCACAAGGCAGCCACGAAGCCATTGCACAACGTATCGCCGGTATTTTAGGGCGATCCGATCTACTGAGAGTACAGCTACAAGCGGTTGATTGGCGTGATTTACTTGCAAAACGTAACGCCAAAGCCTTTCAATTTATTCGCAGCGGTTGGTGTGCCGATTACGCCGATCCGATGCTCTTTTTAACGGCATTTCATTCCCAAAGCCCTGACAATAAAAGCGGCTATGCCAATGAAACGGTCGATCGCTATCTCAGCGAGTTAGCCGAAAAACCGCTCTCCGCTGCTCAACGTCAGCAATATATTGAGGCGATTGCAGCACAGCTCGACAATGACATTGCCATTTTGCCGCTGTTTCAATATCAACGAAAAATGTGGATCGCCAACGATATTCAAGGCGTTTCGCCTGAAAATGCCAGCGAAGTGATTTACAGCAAAGATTTATACCGAACAAAAGGAAAGTAAAATGAACCTTCTTACTCCAGAACAGTTTGAGCAGATCAAAACGCTGCTCCAGCATTTTCAACACCCGACATTACAACAGGATTTAATCTCCCTCAATGCGCTGAAAAAAGCCGAGCTCGGCGGCGGTGTATTACGCCTTGAGTTCACAATGCCGTTTGCGTGGCAAAGCGGGTTTGAACAGCTACAAGCCGCCTTAACCGAACCGCTAAAGCAACTCGCTCAAGCCGACTCGGTGAAATGGATTATTCACTACCAAATCGCTACCCTCAAACGTGCCAATAATCATCCGGCAGTCAATGGTGTGAAGAACATTATTGCGGTAACCTCTGGCAAAGGCGGGGTCGGCAAATCAACTACGGCGGTCAATCTCGCCCTGGCATTAAAAGCGCAGGGGGCAAGGGTCGGTATTTTAGATGCCGATATTTATGGCCCATCTGTTCCGCATATGCTGGGGGCTGCCGATCAACGCCCGACCTCGCCGGATAATCAGCATATAACCCCGATTGAAGCCCACGGTATCTACTCTAACTCGATCGGCTATTTAATGGGGCCGGACAACGCCACTATTTGGCGAGGTCCGATGGCAAGCAGCGCCCTGAGCCAACTGTTGCAAGAAACGTGGTGGCCGGATCTGGATTATCTAGTGGTCGATATGCCGCCGGGTACGGGCGATATTCAACTGACGCTCTCCCAGCAAATTCCCGTTACCGGCGCAATAGTCGTTACAACTCCGCAGGATATTGCCTTGCTTGATGCGATCAAAGGTATCTCGATGTTCCAGCGTGTCTCCGTGCCGGTACTGGGCATCATTGAAAATATGAGTATGCACATCTGTGCAAATTGTGGACATCACGAGCCACTATTCGGCACAGGCGGGGCGGAAAAAGTCGCCGAAAAATATCACACCCAAGTATTAGGGCAAATGCCGTTGCATATCCGCTTGCGTGAAGATTTGGATAACGGCACGCCGACTGTCGTTGCCGACCCGGCTCACGAGATCAGCCAAGCCTATGCACAACTCGCTGCCAAAATCGCCGCCGAGCTTTATTGGCAAGGTAGCGTCATTCCGTCTGAAATTATGATCCGAGAGGTGAAATAAGCCGAACAAGCGGTCGGATTTGTTGTGTTTTTGCGGTATTATGTAGCAAATGCACAAAAATAGACATTTTAACAGAATGTAGGGACACACTGCGTGTGTCCTTTATAAAAATCAAATTATTTCAATAGGTTAAAATCCGGACACACGCAGTGTGTCCCTACAAACGAATAAAAAACAACTTTGTGCAACTGCTACATAATATTGTATTTTTGTCAAAAATCCTTCATATCTGACCGCTTGCTGTTTACATTTGCATAACTTTTTCTAATTTATTTCATTAAAAAAACTAAATCCACATTGCTATTTCCCGACTTTTTCGGTATATCTATACCCCATTAATATTTATTGATTTAAGGGGAGCTTTATGAGCCAAGTTTATGAATCAATGCGTAGCAATATTCATATGTTAGGGGACTTTTTGGGCGAAACAATCCGAGATGCCCAAGGGAGTGAGATTTTAGAACTGATTGAAAATATTCGGGTTTTATCCCGTGCTTCCCGTGCCGGCGATGAAACTGCCCGAGAGCAGCTGTTGGATATGCTCGCCAATATTTCCACCGAAAACGTTATTCCCGTTGCCCGTGCTTTCAGCCAATTTTTAAATCTAACCAACATTGCCGAACAATATCAAACCATTTCCCGCCACACGAATAACCTTGCCTCCGGAGAACGTTCAATGGGCACACTCTTTGAGCGTTTAAAAGCCCAAAATATGCCGGCGGAAAAAGTGATCGACACCGTGGAAAAATTGCTGATCGATCTCGTGCTAACCGCCCACCCGACCGAAGTTACCCGCCGTTCCTTAGTGCATAAACACGTTGAGATCAACCGCTGCTTAAGCCGCTTGGAACACGATGATTTAACCGAAGCGGAAAGTACCAAATTAAAACGTCGCCTAATGCAGCTAATTGCATTAGCGTGGCATACGAATGAAATCCGCACCCAACGCCCGACACCGGTGGAAGAAGCCAAATGGGGAATGGCGGTGATTGAAAACAGTCTTTGGAAAGCCGTACCGGATTTCTGCCGCCAGCTCAATTTCCACCTCGAAAAACACTTTGGCGTGCAACACGATGTTGCCCTTGCACCTGTGCGTTTTTCCTCTTGGATGGGCGGCGACCGTGATGGCAACCCGTTTGTTACCGCCCAAACTACCCGCCAAGTGTTGCGAATGAAACGCTGGAAAGCCGCCGAACTGTTTTTAGAAGACATCAAGCTGCTCGCCGATGAACTCTCAGTGGTAAATTGCACCCCCGCATTCCGTGAAAAATACGGCGATCACTTAGAACCTTACCGTTTAGTTGTCAAACAATTACGCACGAAATTGAGCAAAACGGTCGCCTACTACAGTGAATTATTAGAAGGGAAACCGCTGACGATTAGCCCTAACGATATTCTGTCCCAAGACGAGCAACTGTGGGAGCCGCTTTACGATTGCTATCAATCGCTTCATCAATGCGGAATGCGCATTATCGCCAACGGTGCATTACTGGATTGCCTACGCCGCATCCGCTGTTTTGGCTTGGGTTTATCCCGTTTGGATATTCGCCAAGAAAGCACACGGCACGAAACGGCGATTGCCGAGATTACCCGCTATATCGGTTTGGGCGATTATGCCCAATGGACAGAGGCAGACAAGCAAGCCTTTTTAGTACGAGAACTCAGCTCCCGCCGACCGCTTGTTCCGCATAATTGGACACCAAGCCCCGAAACCCAAGAGGTGCTTGACACCTGTAAAGTAGTGGCAGAGCAACCTGAAGGGGTGATTTCCGCTTATGTGATCTCAATGGCACGGGAGGCTTCGGATGTGTTAGCCGTGCATTTACTCTTAAAAGAAGCCGGCTGCACCACCACAATTCCCGTTGCCCCGCTATTTGAAACCTTAGACGATCTCGATCATTGCGAAAAAGTGATGACCGATCTGTTTAATATCGGTTGGTATCGCGGCGTTATCCGCAATCGCCAAATGGTGATGATCGGCTATTCCGACTCCGCCAAAGATGCCGGAATGTTGGCTGCTTCGTGGGCGCAATATCGGGCGCAAGAAGCGCTAGTCAATCTATGCGAAAAATATCAGGTGGAGCTCACTCTCTTTCACGGTCGGGGCGGTACAATCGGACGGGGCGGTGCACCGGCACACGCCGCACTCCTCTCTCAACCGCCTCGCTCGCTCAAAAACGGGCTACGGGTAACAGAGCAAGGTGAAATGATCCGCTTTAAATTAGGTTTACCGGCGGTTGCTGTTGAAAGTTTGGATTTATATGCGAGTGCCGTTTTAGAAGCCAACCTCTTCCCACCACCGGAGCCACAACAAAGCTGGCGGCAAATAATGGACAGTGCCGCGGATATTTCCTGCCGGATTTACCGTGGCATTGTACGAGGCGAACCGGATTTCGTGCCTTATTTCCGTGCAGCGACACCGGAGCAGGAACTATCTAAATTACCACTCGGCTCTCGCCCGGCAAAACGCAATCCGAATGGCGGGGTGGAGAGTTTGCGTGCGATTCCGTGGATTTTCGCTTGGATGCAAAACCGCCTAATGCTCCCCGCTTGGCTTGGGGCAGGTTCAGCGTTACGCAGCTTGATTGAACAAGGCAATCAAGATTTGCTCAACACAATGTGCGAGCAGTGGCCGTTTTTCTCAACCCGTATCGGAATGCTGGAAATGGTGTTCAGCAAGGCGGATTTATGGCTGGCGGAGCACTACGATCAACGCCTTGTACCGAGTGAACTGCACCCTTTAGGGCAGAGATTACGCCAGCAGTTACAAGCGGATATTCAAACAGTGTTATCCCTTGCTCACGAGGGTCAGTTAATGGCAGACTTGCCTTGGATTGCCGAGTCTATTGCACTGCGTAATGTTTACACCGATCCGCTCAACCTACTGCAAGTGGAATTGCTACATCGGTTGCGGGACCAAGGGGATAATCCAAATCCCGCTCTTGAACAGGCACTGATGATCACCATTACCGGCATTGCAGCGGGAATGCGTAACACCGGCTAAGATTGTAAAAAATAGCGATAAACAGACCGCTTGTATGGAACTGCAAGCGGTCTGTTTTGTGACGTTCTTAGCATTATGTTGCGGTAGTATCCATTGATCTCCTATATTGCAAAATATTCCCTTGTCCGCCATTACATTAAATGACTTCAAGAAGAATTAAACGGAAGCCGGATAATTTCCCTGCACTTGCATCAACATCGTTGCCTTTTACGTTTACGACAGCCCCACAATTTTACAATCTTAAAAATCGCTAATAATCTCTAACGCATCACTGAGCTTTTTCACGGTAAAGACTGACATTCCTTTAATCGCTTTTTTCGGCATATTACCGTGCGGTACAATCGCTCGCTTGAAACCGTGTTTTGCTGCCTCGCTGATCCGTTCTTGCCCGCTGGGTACGGGACGAATTTCTCCCGCTAATCCGACCTCTCCAAATACGACTAAATCCTGCGGCAGCGGACGATTGCGGAAGCTGGAAATCAACGCAAGCAGTAATGCCAAATCGGCACTGGTTTCGGTTACTTTTACCCCGCCGACCACATTGACAAACACATCTTGGTCGGACATCTGTAAACCACCGTGGCGGTGCAACACCGCTAACAGCAGCGATAATCGGTTTTGCTCTAACCCCACCGCAACGCGGCGTGGATTCGCTAACATTGAGTGATCCACCAAGGCTTGAATTTCCACCAATAACGGACGCGTCCCTTCCCAAATAACCATCACCGAGCTGCCGGAAGTTTGTTCTTCGCTACGGCTCAAAAAAATAGCGGACGGGTTTTTCACTTCCCTTAATCCTTGCTCTGTCATTGCAAATACCCCCAGTTCATTTACCGCACCGAATCGATTTTTCTGACTACGCAACGTGCGGTAACGGGAATCCGCTTCACCTTCAAGTAACAATGAAGCATCAATGGCATGTTCCAATACTTTAGGCCCTGCCAAAGTACCGTCTTTGGTAACGTGCCCTACCATAATAATGGCTACTTGGCGGGTTTTCGCATAGCGAGTCAGAAACGAGGCACATTCACGCACCTGTGCAACACTGCCCGGTGAGGATTGAATATCCGATAAGTGCATCACCTGAATGGAGTCAATCACAATCAACTTCGGCTTTTCCTGATCCGCCAGATTACAGATATGCTCAACGGAGGTTTCCGATAACATCTTAAGATTATCTGTGGGTAAACCTAAACGGTTCGCCCGCATTGCGACCTGCTGTAACGATTCTTCTCCCGTAACATAGAGGGTGGGTAAATGCTCGGCTAAACCGCACATTACCTGTAACAATAAGGTACTCTTGCCTGCGCCGGGGTGTCCGCCGATTAAAATCGCACTCCCCGGTACAACGCCGCCGCCCAGCACCCGATCCAATTCATTAAAACCGCTCGAAAAACGCGGCACTTCCTGCAGATCAATGTCAGAAAGTTTCTGGATCTTACCGCTTGTCTCCCCCGCATAGCCGCTAAAACGATCGCCTTTACTCTCTTTAGCCGAAATCAATCGCACTTCGCTAATGGTATTCCACGCCAGACAGGCTCGGCACTGCCCCTGCCATTTCGCATATTCTGCGCCACAATCGCTACACACATAAGCAGTTTTAGGTGCTTTCGCCATTTTCACCTCACTCACATAAAAATCGCCATATCTTAACAAAACACTGTCTATTTGAACAGGTAAAAATCTTATTTTTACGACAGCGATCGTAAAATTTCAGTTTGGCTATCGCTTTTTCCGAATAAATCGCCACACTGATATGCCGTTATATTGTTTTAATGCCAACCCAAAAAGGAGAACATAAAAATGAGATACAAGCCATTAACCCCCGCCTTTACCTTGATTGAATTGATGATCGTCATTGCGATCATCGCTATTCTCGCAACGATTGCGATCCCCTCTTACAATAGCTACACCCAAAAAGCCGCATTAACGGAAATATTACGGGCTTCTTCGCCTTATAAATCCGATGTGGAAATTTGTATCTATAACAAAGGGGCTGTTGCCGATTGTTCGTCCGGCAGCAATGGTATTCAAGCAGCAAAAACTGCCAATGACGATACAAAATATCTGAAATCCGTTGCGGTTTCCGCCGGTGTCATCACGGTTGAAGGAAAAGGCAATATTGAGGGCTACGGCTATACAATGACGCCTCGCTTTGCCAACAATAACATCAGTTGGACAACCAGTTGTCGTGGCGAGGATACCTCCCTCTACCCAAGCAATTTCTGCCAATAAGCGCTCACTAATAGGACACATTATGGCTAACTATTCACTTTGTGAGCTGAATACGCAGCGGGTATTCGAGATTTCGGAAGCCTTATGGCAAAAAAATTGTGATGAGAAGCATCTGCTGCTGCGTTATCTTGCAATTCCCGTGCAGGAAACGGCAGACAAAATTTGGTTAGCCATTGATGATGAAAATAATTTGAATGCTTGCGAGATTTTCGCCTTTATGACCCATAAGCAGATCGAACCGATTCTTGTGGCGTCCGATGAATTGAAATACTTGCTCAATGCCCTTTCTCCCGAGCCAGGCCTACAGGCAAACGCCACAGATATTTGTTACACTGAGCAGCAACCGCAAGATTCAGCCTTAAATTTAAGCGATCCGATTATTCAATTACTGGATAATTTGTTCAAGTTTTGTTTAAGTCAGAATGCCTCCGATATTCACATCGAACCCCATAAAACCAAGCTAATTATCCGGCTGCGTATTGACGGCGTACTGCATATTTATAAAACATTGCCATCACACCTTGCGCCTCGGATTATTTCACGGCTTAAATTGCTTGCCAAATTAGATATCAGTGAATCCCGCTTACCCCAAGACGGGCAATTCAGTTTTACCACCGCACTTGCCGAAACCCTTGATTTTCGCCTATCCACCTTGCCGATTAACTATGGTGAAAAGGTGGTTTTACGCTTGCAGAAAAATAAACCGGCACAATTTGATTTTCTTGATCTCGGCTTTACCCTTACCCAAAAAGACGTGTTAATCAAAAACTTATACCAGCCGCAAGGGCTTATCCTGGTTACTGGCCCAACAGGCAGCGGCAAAAGCATTACGTTGTACACGGCTCTCAATTATCTCAACCAAACGAACAAGCATATTCTAACTGCGGAAGATCCGATAGAAATGGAAATAGACGGGCTGATTCAAACCCAAGTTAATCGGGCTATTCAACTGGATTTCAGCCAACTGCTACGCACTTTCTTACGACAAGATCCCGATGTCATTATGCTCGGCGAAATCCGAGATGAAGACAGTGCACAAATCGCTCTGCGAGCCGCACAAACGGGGCATTTGGTGCTATCCACCCTGCACACTAACGATGCGCCGTCAGCGATTGAACGTCTCTACCAACTGGGAATAAAAGAGTACGAAATCCGCAATGCCCTATTGCTAGTCATTGCACAAAGGTTGGTTAGAAAGCATTGTCCCAAATGTGCCGGGCAAGGCTGTGAAGAATGCTATCAAGGCTATAAAGGTCGGATCGGGATTTATCAATGCCTAAGCCGTATTGCAAATACTTTTGAAAAACAGACCGCTTGCTTAGATTACCCAACCTTACTGGAAAGCGCCAACCAAAAGGTTGAACAAAAACTGACGGATAGAAAAGAAATAGAGCGGGTACTTGGTTATGCCTAAGATCTATCAATTCCATTGGCGAGCAGTCAATCGCTTTCAACAAAAACAAACGGGAAAAACCTTAGCCGAAAGCCGAGAAATGCTTGAAAAACGCCTACTCAGTCAAGGATTTCAACGGGTTCGTATTAGCCGTAATTTTGTTTTTGCCCATACACCAAAGGCTGCGGAGATCACCCAGACTGCGCAGCAATTGGCGTTACTACTCAATGCTGCCGTGCCTCTAAAGCAAAGCCTGAATATTTTGTTAGAGAATAGCCTAAACATAAAAATCCACCAATGGCTAACACAGCTGATTACTACGATTGAAAGCGGCTTTTCATTTTCTGCGGCTCTTGAAAAACAAGCGCTATACCTCTCACCACAAGAAATTCAGCTTATAAAAATAGGCGAACAAAGCGGAAAACTAACCACCATTCTCACAAATCTAGCCCACTCCCGTGCCAAATCGGATAAATTAGCGCAAAAAGTTAAAAAGATTTTATTTTATCCTGCTTTTATTTTAGCGATTTCACTTATATTATCGATTTTATTACTTCTCTTTATTGTTCCACAATTTGCCGAACTTTACGGCGAGAAAAATCGCTCACTGCCGCTGATTACTGAGTTTCTCTTTAATTTATCACAAATTTTACAAATACAATTCTTAACCCTTTTAATTATTATCGGCATTCTTTTATGCATATTTTATTTGCTTGCAAAGAAAACCACTATTATTCGCTCATTAAAATTTAAGCTATTATCTCATTTACCTATTTTTAACCACATTATAACCTATTCCCGCATTATCTTTTTCTGTCAAAATAGTGCTTTAATGTTAAATTCATCTATCCGATTAGATACTATTATTCATTCCTTTATCGCAGATAAACACAGCGATCCGATTTTACAGCAAAACTTAGCATATTGCCTGCTACAACTCAAACAAGGTTATCGCCTAGCTGAAAGTTTAAATCCGGCTATGTTCAATAATGAAGTGATACAGATGATTGCTATCGGCGAAAAAAGCGGTCATTTAAGTCAAATGCTGGCTCATATTAGCGAGAATTATCAACAAAAATTAGATTATCAAATTGATATTCTCTCTCAATTACTAGAACCGATTCTAATGATTATAATGGGCATCATTGTCGGTACAATTATTATCGGGCTTTATTTACCGATTTTTGATATGGGAGCAATGATTGAATGATCCTTTTATTCCTTTCGTTACTGCTTGCTTATTGGTTTAAATATGAAATTACCGCATTTCCCGTTAAAACCAATCAACAGAGTTACAATGATATTAAAATGCTCTATCCGCTTAATCTCGATATTAACGCATTTATTAAGCAATCTAATTTACAGCCCAAACATTCATCTCTAAATAATCTCTTTTTTCTCACACTTCCAATCACTCTCTTTATTTTTTACTCACTATCTAATCCTTTACTCTTTATTTTATTTATCCTCATTTATCTTGCGCAATTAGATTACTATTATTATCTTACCGACATTAAATATATTGCTATTATTTTTCTACTTGTAATTTACCATTTATTATTTAAAACAAGTGAAGATATATATCCTCATCTTTTCAGCTTTTTTATTATTTCGCTATTTTTTGCCGTTATCATACCGCTTGTGAATTTAATTTTAAAAAAATCCGGTTTAGGCTTGGGCGATATTTTACTTTTTATCGCCTTATCTCCGCTGTTTGAATTAGATCAAATGCTACGGCTGATTTTATATGCTTCATTATTAGGCCTATTCTTTTCCGGCTTATATTGGTTGATAAAAAAACAAAAAATCGTACGCTTACCTTTTATCCCCTTTATTAGTGCTTCGACTTTTTTACTCTTTATTGATAAAATTCCACCCTAAATTCTGATATTGAGGATCATTATGCCCTATATTATCGGCTTAACCGGCGGGATCGGCAGCGGAAAAAGCACCATTGCCGAAATGTTTCAGCAACTGGGCGTGCCTCTGATTGATGCTGATATTGTCGCTCGCCAAGTGGTTGAAAAAGGTTCACCATTATTGGATAAAATTGCGGCGAAATTCGGCAAAACTATTTTAACCGAGCAGGGCGAACTCAATCGTGCCGCCCTTCGCCAACGTATTTTCCATTCCGATCAGGACAAACAGTGTCTGAATAATTTGCTCCACCCGGCGATCCGCCAAGCAATGTTGGCACAGCTTGAACAAATCCAAGCCCCCTATGTTTTGTGGGTAGTCCCGCTATTGATTGAAAATCGGCTCACGGATTTTTGTGATCGGGTATTAGTCATTGATGTCTTGCCTGAAATCCAGATTGAACGGGCGGTTCAACGGGATCAAAGCAACGCTGACACCATTAAAAACATTATCGCCTCGCAGGTGGATCGCCCCACACGCCTTGCCTATGCTGATGATGTGATTGAGAATAATCTCCCGCTCACACAAAATAGTGAGCATCTTCGCCGACAAGTGCAACAACTTCATCAACGCTATCAACAGTTAGCGCAACAAAAGGAACATTAAAATGACGATAGTAAATTGCCCGACCTGTGAAAAAGAGGTAATTTGGTCGCCGGAAAGCGAGTTTCGCCCGTTTTGCAGCAAACGTTGTCAAATCATTGATTTAGGCGACTGGGCAGCAGAGAAAAACCGCATTGCCGGCAGTGAAAGTGAAAATGACGTAATGTCCGCCGAGCTAGACTAAACAAAAATGGCACGCCAAACGTGCCATTTTCTCCATATCTTACCGAACCAACGATTACTTCGCACAGCCGCAGGTTGCCACTTTTTCTTCAAAACGGCGGCTTGCTTCGTCCCAGTTCACCACGTTCCAGAATGATTTAATGTAGTCCGGGCGGCGGTTTTGGTAGTTTAAGTAGTAAGCGTGTTCCCACACGTCTAAGCCTAAAATCGGGTAGCCTTCCACACCGGCAATCGCTTTGCCCATTAACGGCGAATCTTGATTTGCGGTTGAAACCACCGCTAATTTGCCTTCATTTGCTACTAGCCACGCCCAGCCCGAACCAAAACGAGTAGTTGCCGCTTTTTCAAATTCCGCTTGGAACGCTTCCACAGAACCGAAATCACGCTCAATAGCCTCTTTTAACGCACCGCCTAAGGTTGTGCCGGTTTTTAAGCCTTTCCAGAATAATGTGTGATTAACGTGCCCGCCCACATTGTTACGCACTGCCATACGCTTTTCTTCCGGCACTTGCGCTAAGTTTGAAATCAATTTACCCGGGCATTGCTCAAGTAATTCCGGATGCGCTTCTAACGCCGCATTGGCATTGTTAATATAGGCTTGATGATGTTTAGAATGGTGGATTTCCATTGTTTTCGCATCAAAGTGCGGTTCTAACGCATCATAGGCGTAGCCTAATTCAGGGAGTGTGTATGCCATTTTTAAATCCTCAAAATGATAGGTAATTACAGTGATATTTAAAAAATGTTGAGTGAAAACTCAAGGCTATTTTAGCAAAAAATAGTCAGTGGCGATATGATTTTTTGATCTAAAACAAGAAAACATCATCTATCCTTGCGGTTGTGAAAGATAGGAACGCAACGCCCGGTTAAAAAGCGCATTTTCCCTGCAGTCTCTTTGCAAATTTTTGCTATAATCCGCCCGCTTGTATTCACTCTAAAAAGATAACAACAATGACAGAAAACCGCGCACTCCCCGCCCTTTCCGGTCAAAATCAGCCAACTGGAAGCGGAAATCTTTGCGATTAAAGAGAGCGAAGAATATCAAACCATTGATAACATTGCCGATTGGGACGACTATTTTGCCGAAACCAAACAGCAACTAATCCAAGAAATTGAGCGGATTGAATTAGAGCTGGAGAATGATAAAAAATCCCCTTGACAAAGCAATCGTTTTCACCCATTCTCTCACTCGTTTTTTATGCGACATTGCAAGCGAATTTAATATGATGATTTTTACCATTACGACCACGATTATGACCATTATCGGCAAGCATAATGCGGGCGTTCGTGGCTAAAAATCAGCACCGACACACAAAACCCGCTCAACAAGCGGGTTTTTTTATCGCTTTTTTTGCAAACATTAACTGATATTTAGGAGAACCTATGCGAGTTTTAAAATTTGGAGGCACCTCTCTCGCCAATGCAGAACGCTTTATGCAGGCAGCGGAGATTATCGAGAAAGCCCATTTGAGCGACCAAGCCGCCGGCGTGCTTTCCGCTCCCGCCAAAATTACCAACCACCTTGTCGCCATTGTCGATAAAGCCCAAGCGGGCGAACCCTTTGACACCCACCTTAGCGAAGCCAATGACATTTTCAACGATATTATCAACGGATTACATCAAGCAAACCCGAAATTTGATCGTGAGGGATTAGCCGCTTTTATTCAAACCGAACTCGATGACATTTGTGCGATTGCAGCGGACGCAGCGAAAAATCAATTTTGTCCGGATAATATCAGTGCCACCGTGCATAGCCGTGGGGAAAAGCTCTCAATTGCGATGATGCAGGCGTGGTTTGAAGCAAAAGGCTATGCGGTAACCCGCATCAATCCGGTGGAAAAATTACTCGCACAGGGCAGTTATCTCGAATCGTCCGTGGACATTGCCGAATCAACCAAACGAGTGGACGCACCGGCTATTCCAAAACAAAATGTGGTGCTAATGGCGGGCTTTACCGCCGGTAACGAACAGGGCGAATTGGTGCTATTAGGGCGTAACGGCTCGGATTATTCCGCCGCTTGTCTTGCCGCCTGTTTAAAAGCGGATTGTTGTGAAATTTGGACGGACGTGGACGGCGTTTATACCTGCGATCCCCGTCTTGTGCCTGACGCCATCTGCTTAGAATCAATGAGCTACCAAGAAGCGATGGAACTGTCGTTCTTCGGGGCAAAAGTAATTCACCCTCGCACTATCGGCCCGCTCGTGCCGCTCAATATTCCGTGCTTAATCAAAAATACCGGCAATCCGGACGGCAAAGGCACGATCATTGACGGCAATGTTGCCAGTGATGATCTCAAAGTGAAAGGCATTACCAACCTTGATAATGTGGCGATGTTTAATGTGTCCGGCTCAGGTATGCAGGGTATGGTCGGAATGGCGGCTCGTGTGTTCTCCACAATGTCAAAAGCGGGCATTTCGGTGATTTTGATTACTCAATCTTCGTCCGAGTACAGCATCAGTTTCTGCGTACCGGTGAAATCGGCGGACAAAGCCCTTGCCGCATTAAATGCTGAATTTGCCCAAGAATTACAGGATAACTTGCTCGATCCGATCGAGGTAATGAAAGATCTCTCGATTGTGTCGGTGGTGGGAGACGGTATGCGTACCGCCAAAGGCATTGCCGCCCAGTTCTTCTCCGCATTGGCACAAGCTAATATCAGCATTGTAGCGATTGCACAAGGCTCGTCCGAGCGCTCAATTTCGGCGGTTGTGCCGTTAAATAAAGCGATCGAAGCAGTGAAAGCGACCCACCAAACACTCTTTAATAACAAAAAGGTGGTCGATATTTTTCTCGTAGGCGTAGGCGGTGTTGGGGGCGAGTTGATCGAGCAAATCAAACAACAAAAGGACTACCTCGCCCAAAAGGACATTGAAATTCGTGTTTGCGCCTTAGCCAATTCCAACAAAATGTTGCTCAACGCTAACGGTTTAAATTTGGATAATTGGAAAAGCGATTTAGAGAATGCCACCCAGCCGTCCGATTTTGATGTGCTATTGTCATTCATCAAACTGCACCACGTTGTCAATCCGGTGTTTGTGGATTGCACAACCGCTCAATCTGTGGCAAATCTTTACGCACGGGCGTTAAAAGAGGGCTTCCACGTTGTTACCCCGAACAAAAAAGCAAACACTTCCAGCTATGCGTACTACCAACTAATGCGGGAAAATGCCCGCCAAAGTCAGCATAAATTCCTGTACGAAACCAATGTCGGCGCAGGCTTACCGGTGATCGAAAATCTACAAAACCTGTTAGCCGCCGGTGATGAGGTCGAAAAGTTTGAGGGAATTTTATCTGGCTCGCTTTCCTACATTTTCGGCAAACTCGAAGAAGGATTGAGCTTATCGGAAGCCACCAAACTTGCCAAAGAAAAAGGCTTTACCGAGCCTGATCCCCGTGATGATTTATCCGGTCAAGACGTTGCCCGCAAGTTGCTGATCCTCGCCCGTGAATGCGGTTTAGCCTTAGAATTGGCAGATATTGAGGTCGAAGGCGTCTTGCCAAAAGGCTTCTCTGAGGGCAAAACCACTGATGAATTTTTAGCAATGCTACCGGAATTGGACGTCGAGTTTGCAGAAAAAGTGGCACAAGCCACCGCTTGCGGCAACACATTACGCTATGTCGGCGTGATCGAAAACGGCAAATGCCGTGTCGCAATCCAAGCCGTCGGCAGTGATGATCCGCTTTTCAAAGTGAAAAACGGCGAAAACGCCCTCGCGTTCTACACCCGCTATTACAGCCCGATTCCGCTCTTATTACGGGGTTACGGCGCAGGTAATGATGTTACCGCAGCCGGTATTTTTGCCGATATTTTACGCACCTTGCACGGAGGGGCAAACTAATGGCAACCTTACGCATTTACGCTCCCGCCTCCAGTGCCAATTTAAGTGTCGGGTTCGACTCACTTGGGGCAGCCATTTCGCCGATTGACGGCTCATTGCTCGGCGATGTGGTTCAAATTGAAGAGAGCGATACGCCGTTTCAGCTTGATACCGCCGGTTATTTCGTGCGTAAACTGCCGAAAGAACCGCAAAAAAACATTGTTTATCAAGCCTATGTTCTGTTTAACGAACGCTTAAAATTGCGGGGCGGGCAGGTTAAACATCTCCGCCTCACCCTTGAAAAAAATATGCCGATCGGTTCGGGGCTTGGCTCAAGTGCCTGTTCAATTGTGGCAGCCTTAGTCGCATTAAACCAATTCCACGACACGCCGTTTTCAAAAACGGAATTGTTGGAAATGATGGGCGAATTGGAAGGCAGAATTTCCGGCTCAATTCACTACGATAACGTTGCGCCGTGCTATTTGGGCGGCGTGCAACTGATGGTGCAATCTTTGGGCAATATCTGCCAACCGTTACCGTTTTTTGATGAATGGTACTGGGTATTAGCTTATCCGGGCATTGAAGTTTCCACCGCCGAAGCGCGAGCAATTTTGCCGAAAAGCTATACTCGCCAAGAGGTGATCGCCCAAGCCCGCTACCTCGGCAGCTTCGTTCACGCTTGCCATTCTCAGCAGGCACAACTGGCTGCATTGATGATGAAAGATTTGGTTGCCGAGCCGTACCGTGAAGCATTGTTGCCGAACTTCCCCGAAGTGCGTCAAGGCTGTAAAGATTTGGGGGCATTAGCGGTGGGGATTTCCGGCTCCGGCCCGACAATGTATGCGATTGCACCGGATTTGGAACACGCCCAAAAACTCGTTACCTACTTGGAAACCCATTATCTGCAAAACAATGAAGGTTTTATCCACATTTGTCAGGTCGATAATCAAGGGGCGAGAGCCATCAAATAGCGTGAGACAAGCGGTCGGTTACGACCGCTTTTTTACATTATGCCAATATTATGTAGCAGTTGCACAAAGTTGTTTTTTATTCATTTGTAGCAACTGTATCCCCCAAATCTTGGAAAGAGACATATTCGTTAATTAAACAGCCGGAGGCTGCCACTGTGAGCCGTCACGGATGATGGCGTTAATCACGGTCAAAAGTTTACGCATACAGGCATTAAGTGCCACTTTAAAGGGCTTGCCTTTTGCCCGTAGGTGTTCATAAAATGCGTTGAACTTGGGTTCGTGTTGTCGGGCGACATTGGCTGCTTGATATAACACGTTGCGAACCGCTTTGCGACCGCCTGAGCAACGGCTTTTCCACTTGGTGTTGCCACTCTCTTTCGGGTGCGGCGCGACCCCCACCAGCGAAGCGATTTGCTTGTACTTAAGCTGCCCCAGTTCGGGTAACATTGACACCAAAGTCGCCGTGGTTATCGGTCCGATGCCTTTGATGTCTTTAAACTTTTTTGCCTTGTCGTCAAAGGCTAAGGTGGCTTGTGCAATGGCGTTTTCCAGCTCGGCAATGAGACGGTCAAAATGGGCAATCAGCTGTTCGACACTCGCCTTTTGACTGGCGTGGATAATCGCCAAGCGGTTTTTCTCCGCCACGCGCATTGCCACAAGCTGCGTACGGCGTAGCACAAGAGCTTCTAACTGCGCTTGCTCAGGTGTTGGAGGCGTATAAAGCCGTGTGTCAACCTCGCCATACAAGACCAACATTTGAGCGTATGATGCCAGCATTTTGGCGTCTTTGGCATCGGTTTTCGCCAAGGATTTAGAGAGGGAAAACAGATGCGTTTGGTGAGGATTGGCAATCACCACGGGAAAGTCCGCACGATAAAGTGCTTTGGCAAGCGGGATTTCCAGCCCGCCTGTGCTTTCAAGGACGATTAAGTCCACATTTGCGGATTTTTGCAGGTATTCGACCGCCTGTTGAATCCCTTTGGGATGGTGAGTAAAGGTTTTGGTCTGCTTGCGACCGCTTAATCCCACAACAAAATGGCGTTTGGCAACATACCACAGTAAATTTGTTCGTTCATCGTAACCTGCCTTGTATTCGGGTGCTATGCGTGCAATTGTAGGGTTTTTGTGATGAACGTTATCGGCTCTCTAAGCTACAAGACGAAGTGCTTTCGAGGGACACAACGAGATGCCGATAACGGGTTATGTTGCTGAGTATAACTTAATTTAGATATACAAGGGACACACTGCGTGTATCCGGATTTTAACCTATTGAAATAATTTGATTTTTATAAAGGACACACGCAGTGTGTCCCTACATTCTGTTAAAATGTCTATTTTTGTGCATTTGCTACATAATACCGCATTATGCAACAACAGGCTCGCCCTCTGTATTATCAGAAAATCAAATTTGTGCTGCTGCACGCTCTATCATACGCTAACCGTGGCGTTTGTTATGCGGGAAATTCACTCATCACCACATTGCCGACGCCATTTTGCCACTCGACTTCGGCGATCACCGCAGGGTAAAAATGCACGCTCTGTTGGTGTTGTGTCAGCCGTTGCACCAGATCGAATACCAAGGGCAGATGAGAAACCAACAACACATTTTCCACGCCGTTCTGTGCTAAAAAATCAAGGTAATTCAACACATTATCCGGTTCACCGTCCGGCGTAATGCCCGTCCAACTTTCACGAATATTTGCAAAACTTTGCACAGAACCGACCGCTTGCATTCCCTGTTGCACAAAATCCGCCGTTTGTTGCGTTCGCACATAGGGGCTGACAATCACTTTATCTAAGCTAACGTTTTGATTTTCCAATCGTTTTGATAGCCATTGTCCTTGTTTGAACGCCATTATCTGACCTTTTTCCGTCAGTGTTCTTGCACTGTCTGTCGCCGCATTAAAGCCTGCTTCACCGTGCCGCATTACCCAAATCTTCATTTTGTTCCCCCTTCGGTTGTTTAAACTGAACCAATTTGGGCGTATAATGCACGGCGTTTTGAGCGGTGGCAAGCCGCAATGAAAAGATTTTTATCATTTTTACTTATGGAGTAACTCAATAATGTCTCGTAAACTCAGAAGAACCAAAATCGTTTGTACAATGGGGCCGGCGACAGACCGTGGCAATACCTTAGAGAAAATCATTGCGGCGGGTGCAAATATGGTTCGTATGAACTTTTCTCACGGTGTGCCGGAAGATCACATTGAACGTGCGAATAAAGTGCGTGAAATCGCCAAACGTTTAGGTAAACACGTGGCGATTCTCGGCGATTTACAAGGCCCGAAAATCCGTGTTTCTACCTTTAAAGACGGTAAAATTTTCCTCAATATCGGCGATAAATTTACCTTAGATGCGGATCTGCCTCGTGGTGAAGGACACCAAGAAGCCGTTGGTTTAGACTATAAAAACCTGCCGAATGATGTTGTGCCGGGCGATATTCTGTTGTTAGATGACGGTAATGTACAATTAAAAGTGCTTGAAATTCAAGGCGTTAAAGTTCTAACCGAAGTGATTGTCGGCGGCCCGTTATCCAACAATAAAGGGATCAACAAATTAGGCGGCGGTTTATCCGCACCGGCATTAACCGATAAAGACAAAGAAGATATTAAATTAGCGGCTAAAATCGGCGTGGATTTCTTAGCGGTCTCTTTCCCGCAATCCAGTGCTGACTTACACTACGCCCGTCAATTAGCCTTAGAAGCCGGTTTAGAAACCAAAATTGTGGCGAAAGTGGAACGTGCCGAAACCGTTGCCACCGAAGAAGCAATGAACGATATTATTTTAGGGGCGGACGTAATTATGGTTGCCCGTGGTGATTTAGGGGTGGAAATCGGCGATGCGGCATTAGTCGGCGTGCAGAAAAAATTGATCCGCCGCTCGCGTAAATTAAACCGTGTGGTGATCACCGCAACGCAAATGATGGAGTCAATGATCAAAAAACCGATGCCAACCCGTGCGGAAGTAATGGACGTGGCAAATGCGGTGTTAGACGGCACAGATGCGGTGATGCTCTCCGGTGAAACAGCGAACGGCGATTATCCTGTTGAAACGGTTAAATCAATGGCAGAAGTGTGTTTAGGAGCAGAAACAATGCCGAGCATTAACGTTTCCCGTCATCGTATGGAAGATTCGTTCACCACTATTGAAGAAGCCACCGCAATGTCGGCAATGTACACCGCTAACCACCTTGAAGGCGTGAGTGCGATTGTCGCATTGACCCACTCCGGCGAAACGGCAAAATTGATGAGCCGTATCAGCTCCGGCTTGCCGATTTATGCGATGTCCCGCAACGAAAAAGCGTTAAACCGTTGTGCGTTGTACCGTGGTGTAACGCCGGTATTCTATGACAAAGACAGCCGTACTATTGAAGGTGCAAAAACCGCGATCGCCCTCTTAAAAGAGCAAGGTTACTTAGTCAGCGGTGATTTAGTACTTCTCACCCACGGTGATGAACTAAGAGAAGGCGGTACTAACACTTGCCGTATCTTACGAGTTGAATAATCTTTTCATTTCAGTCAAAATCCACGCTTGGCGTGGATTTTTTATTAACGACAAACTGCTATGCTCACTCTGCTTTCGCACTTAAAATCCGAGAACCTGATTTCCGAACTCAATTACCAATTTGCCAAGCTCATCGACCGTAAGCAGCAAGCCTACGCCTACTCACCCTTACAGCAGAATTTGGCGGTGCTGCTTAGTGCCTTAGTGTCGTTTAATGTAATGCAAGGTCATAGTTGCATACGGTTGAACTCCGCGTTGGCACTCAACCCGTTCGGGCTGAAAGGCAAAACGCTCGCCCAAGATTATACGCTTTTGATTTTGCAAAAAATTGAGCATATCTCACCGCTTGAATGGCAATCGGTCTTAGCAGATCATATCGCCTTTAGCAGTCGCCCCGATCATATTGCGCCGCTCCTATTCCAACACGAACGGCTCTACTTTTATCGCTATTGGCAAGCGGAACATCGCATCGCCCGTTATTTTCAACAAGCGGTCAATTCGGCGGACGAGTTTGCAAATGATGATCAACACTCCGCTATCCTTGCTCTCTTTTTTACCCCACAAACGCAGATCGACTGGCAGCAAATTGCGGTGGCAACCGCCCTTGTTAAGCCGTTTTGCCTGATTTCCGGCGGACCGGGCACAGGCAAAACCCGCACTGTTGCAATCTTACTGGCGGCGTTACAACTTAAACAATTAACACTAAGCCAACCGCTGCTCAAAATGGCGTTAGTTGCCCCAACGGGCAAAGCGGCGGCACGGCTGAAAGAGTCGATTACGGCAAATATGGCGCAGCTTGATATTCCGCAAAGTTTGAAAGAGAGCGTACCGCAACAAGCCTCGACCATTCACAGTTTAATCGGAATTCGTCCCGACCGCGATACGCCCCGCCACCACTCTAAAAATCCGTTACATCTTGATCTGGTGGTAGTTGATGAAGCCTCAATGATCGACCTGTTTGTAATGGAAAAATTGCTCAACGCACTCAAGCCGCAGACCCGTTTAATTATGCTGGGCGATAAGGATCAACTTGCCTCAGTCGAAGCCGGCAACGCAATGGGGGAATTGGGTGAGCTCACCACGCTCGGTTACAGCCAAACGCACAGCCAATATTTAACCAAGGCAACCGGCTACCCGATTTTCTCGCAAAATCAGCGAGTGCCGCCGATCTGCGATGCCCTTTGCCACCTTCGCCACAGTTACCGCTTTGATGAAAAATCGGGGATTGGGCAACTAGCAGCACACATCAATGCTAAACAAGCGGTCGGATCTTGGCGGATTTTAGCAAATCGGGACTATGCTGATCTCAACTTACAGCCCTACCCTGCGGTAACGCAATTTTCGGATAAACGCCAATGGCAGCAAGCCTGCGTCAATCTGGTGGTAGAACAGGCGGTGTATTACTATCGGGATTATTTAGCACTGGTCAAGCAAAGGCTCACATCACCTACACAGGTTTCAGTGGCAGATATTTTTCAGGCATTCCAAAAAGTGCGTTTTTTATCGGCTCTGCGGGTGGGTGAATTAGGGGTGGAACGGCTTAATCAAATCATTGCCGAAGCCTTGCAAACCGCCCGTTTGGTGCAGTTTAAACAGAGTCGGGAAAGCTATCTCGGCAAGCCGATTTTAATCACCGAAAATGCCCCGCAGCAACAGATTTTCAGCGGTGATGTGGGGATTATTCTGCCGGACGAACAGGGCAAACCCCGCATCTATTTTGAAACGAATATAGACGGTAAACCGCTCAGCATTTCCCCTAGCCGTGTGCCGAGTTATGAGCCTGCCTATGTGATGACGGTGCATAAATCGCAAGGCTCGGAATTTGAACATACCCTGCTCATTATGCCACTGACCTTTTCGCCGGTATTAACGAAGGAATTACTTTACACGGCAGTTACCCGTGCGAAACGCCGCTTTACCCTGTTCAGCGAAGAAATGATTTGGAAAAAAGCCGTACAAGCGGATATTCAACGCCAAAGCGGTTTAAATGCCCAACTGCTGCAACTTTTTGAACAACAAATTTCAGAAGTGTGATATAGACCAAATTTTTTCCGAGCAAAACAGCGTAGAATAGCGACTATCATACGCTTAAGACAAATAAGGAAGTCAGATGATAGGCGAAAAACAACGTGTCGGGTCATTACTTAAACAAAATTTCTCATCGGGGCTGGTGGTGTTTTTAGTCGCACTGCCGCTCTGTTTAGGTATTGCCTTAGCCTCCGGCGCACCGCCCCTTGCTGGCGTGATTTCCGGCATTGTCGGCGGTATTGTCATCGGTTCGCTCAGTACCTCGCCCATTAGTGTCTCCGGCCCGGCGGCAGGGTTGGCAGCCATTGTCCTCACTGCCATTGCAGAGCTTGGGTCGTTCGAGCTTTTTCTGTGCGCCGGTTTAATTGCCGGCGTTATTCAACTTATTTTCGGTTTTATACGAGCCGGCAGCCTCACCAACTACATTCCCCTCTCGGTCATTGAAGGAATGTTAGCCGGTATCGGTGTACTGATTATCCTCAAACAAATCCCCTACGCACTCGGCACAAACCAAGATAGATTACTGACACTAACAGACCTTGATATCCATTTCGGTTCGCTACTCGTGGCAATCGTCTCCCTCGTGATTATGCTGATTTGGGAACGCCACCCACGTTTCAAACACTATAAATTATTACCGTCTGCGTTAGTCTCCGTCGTTGCCGGTATTCTGCTTAATCAACTGTTTATCGCCTTAAACAGCCGTTTAGCCATCACCGATCACCAACTCGTCCAACTGCCTGTACTGCAAGATACCGCGCACGTCGAACATTTTCTCCGTTTTCCGCACTTTGAAGGGCTAATGGATAGCCGTGTATGGCTAATCGGCATTACGATTGCGATTGTCGCCTCCATTGAAACATTACTCTCCATTGAGGCGGCCGATCGGCTAGACAAACATCGCCGCATTACCGACACCAACCACGAATTACGGGTACAAGGCGTGGGCAACCTTTGCACATCGTTGATCGGCGGCTTGCCGATGACATCGGTAATCGTGCGTTCTTCTGCGAATGCCAATGCCGGTGCGACCCATAAACTTTCAACGATTATTCACGGTCTGTTACTGTTGGTCTGCGTCTTAGCAATGCCGATATTGCTGAACAAAATTCCCCTTGCAACCCTTGCGGTCGTGCTTATTTTAGTCGGGTTTAAACTCACTCACCCGAAAGTGTATAAGCAATTTTGGCAAAAAGGCATTTACCAATTTGTGCCTTTTATCGCCACAATGGCAGCGGTGGTCTATTTAGATTTATTGAAAGGGGTCGGTATCGGTTTGCTCATCAGCATTCTGTTCATTTTACACGGCAGTATGAAACGCTCTTACTATTTAAGCCGAGAAGAATTAGCCGCCGCCGATGAAATCGTATTGGAACTGGGGGAAGAAGTGTCATTCCTCAATAAAGCAGCGATAAAGAAAACCCTAAAAAACGTGCAACCAAACTCAAAAATTACGATTAATGCCGAACGCAGCCTCTACATTGCCAGTGATGTATTAGAGCTGCTAGAAGACTTTACCAATGTGTATGCACAAGAAAACGATATTCAAGTTACCCTACGGGGATTTAAATATGATTATGAAGACCAATCCAGCCACGGCAGCCACATTCGTGTCGAACACCGTAGTCGGATTTAATTGTCAAGCGGGTGAATCAGAGCAATTTTTTGCGATATCCCATTTTGAACTGAAATGAAAGAAAGACGCTGTGGAGCGTCTTTCTATACTCAAATAATTCACTTTTTTGCAAAATACGTTGCAAATCCAACCGCTTGCCTTACGTTATTTCACAAAGCTATCAAACTTCAGCTCGTAGTTATCGCCATCACGGTTATAAGCGATATAACGTGGGAATTTCTCGCCGGCAAATTTTTTCACGGTAATAAATTTATCGCCCGTTTTGAATTTATAGGTGATCTCTTGGAAATCCTGCCCGTTCATTTTCACGTTTTTCTGGCTTTTATTCAAAACTACATTTTCAGTCGGGTAGAGTTTTTTGCCGTTTGTCGTTTGGAAGCTGATAGGCAATCTGTCATAGTAACTAAGCTGAAAAGCGAGGCTGAACAGGTCAAAGGTCGGCAATTTTAGTGCCTCTTTTTTGAGCGGTTCTTTGGTTTTGCCGTATTGAATTGTATTAGAATCCAACTCGGCAACCGCATAGTTTTTGCCGTTACGGCTATCCCGATAGCTCAACAGTTGGAATTGCCCGTTCTCTTCTCGTCCTTTCGCACTAAACACGATATTGTAAAGCGGCACGTTAATTTTGGCGGTAATGCCGTAACTTTTACCGTCATTTTTAAACTGTACATACGCCGGCATTAAATAGTTTGAGCTGTATTTAATATGAAATTGTTCCGCTGCCACATTTGCCACTAAAGCGGTACAAGCGCCCACCCATAAGATGATTTTCTGTAAAGCTGTCATCATTTTTCCTCTAATTGCATATTCTCAAACATCAGCAAAATTGCGTTGTTATCACGCAACTGCTCTGCTTTTTCCACCTGCATTTTGGTTAAATGAGGTGAAAAATAGTGAATAAAATCATACATATAATTGCGTAAGAATGTTCCTCGTCTAAACGCAATTTGTGTCATACTGGATTGGAATAAATGACTTGCATCAATTGCAACTAAATCGCTATCGTCTTCGGTATATGCCATTGACGCCATAATTCCTACCCCCAAACCGAGTCGAACATAGGTTTTAATCACATCGGCATCGGTGGCGGTAAACACGATATTCGGCAAAATACCTTCTTTATTGAAAGCCCTGTCTAAATCGGACTGACCAGTAAACCCGAAGGTATAAGTGATCAAGTCATATTTTCCGAGTTCTTCGACCGTCAATTTCTGATTTTGTTTCACGAACGCCACTAACGGATGATCGGCTTTCACTACCACCGAGCGATTCCACAAATAGCAGGGTAGCAGTACCACATTTTCAAACAGATATTGTGCTTCGGTGGTGATGGCGAGATCCACTTCGCCTGCCATTAACGCATCATAAATTTGACTCGGCGATCCTTGATGCAGGTGAAAACTGACTTCGGGGTACTTTTCTTTGAACGTTTTAATCACATTCGGCAGTGTATAGCGGGCTTGGGTGTTGGTGGTTGCAATGCGTAACACGCCTTTATCCGGGCATGTTTCTTCCTCTGCCACCGATTTAATGCTTTGAGCTTTCACCAACAATTCACGGGCAATGGCAACGATTTTTTCGCCGCTCGGCGTTAGCCCCTTAATATGTTTGCCGTTTCGCTCAAAAATATTCACACCTAACTCGGTTTCCAACAATTTCACTTGTTTACTGATACCGGGTTGAGAGGTGTAAAGCACCTCCGCCGCTTCGGTGATATTGAGGTTTTGATTAACGATTTCGACGATGTAACGTAGTTGTTGTAATTTCATAATGTTAGCCTTAGGTAAGAAAAATAAGCACAAAAGTAATATAATCTAACCGCTTGCAATGCGGATTAAATCTAAAATCGTTTGAATTTCATAGGTCGGTTTAATATCTGTATCATTTTGTTTTTGTTCCGGATTAAACCAACAACTCGCAATACCTGCTTGGTTTGCCCCTAAAATATCCGAAGCCAGCGTATCGCCCACCATTAAGACTTTTGATTTATCGAATGCTCCCATTTGCTCAAAAGCGGCGTGGAAAATTTTCGGATCAGGCTTGGCAACCCCCACGGCTTCGGAAGTTATCACCCATTCGAAAAAATGGTGTGTTTGCGTGTTGTGTAAACGTTTTTGTTGCAAAGCATCAAAACCGTTGGTGATAATGCCCATTTTGACCTTGCCATGCAAGGCTGTCAGCATTGTCGGCACATCCACCAACGGGCGACTGACTAATGCCATTTCTGCCATCAAAGCAAGATTAAGTTGCTCGGCACTCTGCCCCGTCAATGCGGATAATTTGGCAAAGCGGATCGTACGCAGTTGTTCCGCCGTAATTTTTTTATTTTGATAATCGACCCACAAGGGTTTATTCACCGCTTGAAACTCGGTGTAATCCGCTTCCGTAAACGCCAGCCCGTACTGTGCCAGCACCGCTTTTAATCCAAAATAAGAATTAAAGGAATACAGGGTTTCGTCCGCATCAAATAATATCCATTGATATTTCATCGTTTTCCCTAAAGGAAACGGCTAGCTTTTGCAAAAAAATGCCAAAAGTTAACCGCTTGTTACACTTTTTTATATTTTACCCGATTTAAGTGCGTATTTCCTGCAAAATCCATTCTACAAATTGTTTCACTTTGCTCACTTCCATCATTTGTGGCGGGAAGACGACATAAAAGCCTTTTTCATCATTTAAACCGGTCGGAAACGGTTCGATCAAATGCCCCTGTTCAAGTTCGTGCTGTGCCAGCGTTTTATTGGCAATCGCAATCCCCTGTTGATGCATCGCCGCCTGCAATGCCATAAAGGTGTGGCTGAACATCGAGCCGCTTTCTTCCACATCAATCTCGCCGCTCAAGCCAAAATGCTCGATCGTGCGTTTCCATTTATTACGACTAAAAACGTGCAAAAGCGTTTTACCCACCAAATCTTGCGGGCGGTTGAGGGGATTTTCCTGTAAAAATTTCGGTGAAGCTAAAATCACCAACGGCGCTTCGGATAATCGGATAGATTCAACATTCTCCCATTTACCCGAACCGTAGTAGATCGCCACGTCAATTTCTTTGCCGAGCAAGCCCTCGTCTTGATCGACCCCTTTAATTCTAACTTCAATTTCAGGGTACTTTTGGTGAAAATCGTTCAACCGTGGCACAAGCCAGTGCATACCAAAGGTTTGCGGCACGCTGATCGTTAAGATCTGGCGGCTGTTTTTCGCCCGAATTTTATCGGTTGCTTTAGCGATTTGTTCCAAAAGCGGTCGGATCTCGTCAAAATATTGCAAACCCAGCTCCGTGAGTTCCAACACACGATTACGGCGGTGGAAAAGCTGAATGCTCAGAAAATCCTCCAGCAGTTTAATCTGGTGGCTGACTGCCGCCTGCGTAACGAACAGTTCCTCCGCCGCTTTGGTGAAGTTTAGATGACGAGCCGCAGATTCAAAGGCTTTCAGCGCATTGAGCGGCGGGAGTTTTTTATTATTCATAACTAACAACGAATTGAGAATAGGGCTAACCTATTACATTATTTTTTTTGATAAATAAAATTAAAAAATTTAGTTTGCTTAATGATTTAAACATCTCTAAAATTTTGCCCGTACTTAGATGGATAGTGATAGCTGTTTCAGCTATTTTGAATTTTAAGTATGATGTTGTGTTTGCATATTGGTCTAGGCAACTAGACTGGAGTAACGAAAGTTACTCGTTTCACTTCCTGTATATTTTGAACCATTTGGTTTAATACCGCCCATTTGGGCGGTTTTTTTCGTTCTAAAATCCTCTCCATTTTAGCAGAATTTGCGAATATCACCACCAAAAGCCAACTTTTAAACGAAATTTTTAATTTTTTGTGCGAAGGCTTTCATTTTCTTAAGGAAATAGTGTAAATTCTTCACACTTTCCACGAAAACAACGAAGGACACAACAATGACAAAAAATATCGACTGGCAAAATTTAGGCTTTTCTTATATCAAAACCGATTACCGTTTTATCGCCCATTGGAAAGACGGTCAATGGAGCAAAGGTGAATTGACCACCGACAACACCCTGCACATTCACGAAGGCTCAACCGCTCTCCATTATGGGCAGCAATGCTTTGAAGGCTTAAAGGCTTATCGCTGCAAAGACGGTTCGATTAACCTTTTCCGACCGGATGAAAATGCCAAGCGAATGCAAACGACTTGTGCCAAATTATTGATGCCGCAAGTGCCGACCGAACTGTTTGTCGAAGCCTGTAAACAGGTTGTCAAAGCCAATGCCGAATGGCTCGCCCCGTACGGCACCGGTGCATCGCTCTATTTACGTCCCTTTGTCATTGGTGTCGGCGAAAATATCGGCGTTCGCCCTGCTCCCGAATATATTTTTAGCGTCTTTTGTTGCCCGGTCGGGGCTTATTTCAAAGGCGGGCTAATGCCGGCAAACTTTATCGTCTCCGATTACGACCGTGCTGCCCCGAACGGCACTGGCGGTGTGAAAGTCGGCGGTAACTATGCGGCCAGCCTG
Organism: Muribacter muris; assembly: GCF_004569585.1. Lineage (NCBI taxonomy): Bacteria > Pseudomonadati > Pseudomonadota > Gammaproteobacteria > Pasteurellales > Pasteurellaceae > Muribacter > Muribacter muris. Next base: position 80,100 of record NZ_SPPA01000001.1, read on the forward strand.
TTGCCTCACCAAATTGCCGTTGAGAGAAAATTTGCTGATGCGATTTATCTTGATCCGAAAACCCACACGAAAATTGAGGAAGTCGGGGCGGCAAACTTTTTCGGTATTACCGCCAACAATCAGTTTATCACGCCGATTTCCGACTCCATTCTCCCGAGTATTACCAAATACTCGTTGCTCTATTTGGCAAAACATCGCTTAGGAATGGAAACGATTGAGGGTGATGTTTATATTGATAAACTTGATCAATTTACTGAAGCGGGGGCGTGCGGCACAGCAGCAGTGATTACGCCAATCGGCGGGATTCAACACGGCGAACACTTCCACGTTTTCCATTCCGAAACGGAAGTCGGCCCTATCACAAAACGCCTCTACGACGAATTAGTCGGGATTCAGTTCGGCGATATTGAAGCGCCGGCAGGCTGGATTACCAAGGTCGAATAATTTCACAGGCGGTCGGTTTACGGGCAAAATTTGCAAAAAAATGACCGCTATCCGACCGCTTACAGTAAGGGATTTCTCAATGATTCAACGTTTTCAAGTCGGTAAACGCCTGTCCGAACTGGCGATTTACAACGGCGTGGCTTATTTAGCCGGACAAGTGCCGGAAAATGATCAACTGGATATGTACGGTCAAACCCAACAGGTTTTAGCCGAAATTGATAAATGGTTAAAGGTTGCCGGCACAGATAAAAGCCGGATTTTGACGGCGCAGGTTTTTGTTGCCAATATGGCGGAGTTTGACGAGATGAATCGGGCGTGGGACGAGTGGGTCGATACACAAAACAGCCCGCCTCGTGCCGCTGTTGAAGCTCGCTTGGCTAATCCGAATTGGAAAGTCGAGATTGTCGTTACTGCCGCAGTCGGCTAACCTTTTAAGCGAAAACGCCCCCGGCTATAACGGGTTTTCATCAGGGCTAAAATCTGCTCTTTTTTCGAGCTGACCGACTGCGTGGTTTGTGCCGCAACCCGTAGCGAATGTTGCATTGAATGGGCGTGGGTAATCGCAATCGCTAACGCATCGGCGGCATCGGCTTGCGGTTTAGCGGATAGATGCAAAATGCGGGTAACCATCTCTTGAACTTGCACCTTATCCGCCGAGCCGATTCCGACCACCGTTTGCTTAACTAACCTTGCCGCATACTCGAACACCGGTAAATCGTGGTTTACCGCCGCCACAATCGCCGTGCCTCTCGCTTGCCCTAACTTCAGCGCAGAATCGGCATTTTTTGCCATAAACACTTGCTCAATCGCAAACATATCCGGCTGAAATTGCTGAATAATTTCACTCACTCCGGCATAGATGCGTTTTAAACGACTGGGGAGATCATCCACCGCCGTACGAATTGCGCCGCTGCCAAGGTAATCCAGTTGTCGCCCCGTTTGCCGAATGACTCCGTACCCCGTAACCCTTGAACCCGGATCGATACCCAAAATAATTGCCATTATTACGCTCTAGAATAAAAAGAGGGACACACTTGGTGTCCCTTAACGCAGTGAAAAGATTACTTATTCAATTTAGCGGTTGCCGCTTCATCAATACGGCAGTTTTTCGCTAAAATTTGATCCGTTTGCTTACCTAATTTGGTGAGCATTACCGAAGAAGATTTATCGAATGTTGCCAGTGAGAAAGTTTCATCGGTGTTCCAGCGATGTGTTTTTGATTCAAAGGTTACCGGATTAGGTGCTTTGTCATCAACCATTAAGCCTTTAATCACTTTTTTGCCTAACGTGAGGTTCACTCTTTTCGCTTTCTCGCCTTCAAAGCCGTAAGTGGCTGTAACCAGCGTATTATTTTGGCAATGATAAACCACCGATTTTGTCGTTGTATCGAATTTATCGGTAACGGTTTTCACCGCATCGGATACGCCGTCTTTTACCGTTGTGGCTGCTTGAGATACCCCGCTGCTCACCGCATCTGCCGTTTTGCTGACGGCATTAGTGGTACTGGATACCACATCAGATGCGGTTGAACAGGCAGATAATACGAGTGCCGCTGCAAGTGCCGGGGTAAATTTCATCAATTTCATTCGAACTCCTTTGAGTAAAAACTAAAGTAGTGCGGCAACCTCATCGCTGATCTCGCCGTTGTGATAAACGTTCTGTACATCATCACACTCTTCAAGCATATCGATCAGTTTTAATAATTTCGGTGCGGTTTCCGCGTCTAAATTGACCGTTGTTGAAGGGATCATTGTTACTTCGGCAGACTCTACTTTAAAGCCCGCCCCTTCAATACCGTCACGCACCGTCCCTAACTCTTCCCAAGCCGTATAAATCTCAAAGCTGCCATCTTCTTGTGGTTGAATGTCGTCCGCACCGGCTTCAATCGCCGCTTCCGTTAAAGCGTCCTCATCCGCCGAGCCAATTAAAATCAACCCTTTTTTGCTAAAGAGATAACCGACCGAGCCTTCCGTGCCTAAGTTTCCACCACATTTGGTAAAACTTGGACGTACTTGGGAGATAGTACGGTTTGCGTTATCGCTTAGACACTCAACCATCACCGCAGTTCCACCCGGCCCGTAACCTTCATACACTTTTGTTTCCATATTGGTGTCATCGCCGCCGCCGACACCCCGCTCGATCGCACGGTTAATCGTATCCCGTGTCATATTGCTGGATAAGGCTTTATCCACCGCCGCACGCAAACGAGGGTTTGCCGACACATCACCGCCGCCTAATTTTGCCGCAGTAACCAATTCACGAATTAATTTTGTAAAAATTTTCCCACGTTGCGCATCTTGTGCGGCTTTGCGGTGTTTAATGTTAGCCCACTTACTATGACCTGCCATTTTGTTTCCTTATTTGTCTTCTTGAATATTTAACGGGGTAATCACTTGCCCCAATACTGATTTTGCAAAAAATAGCACGCAACTGACCGCTTGCTATGCTAAAAAATCTGACATTTTGCTCTCTTTGTTGATGAGATAGCGTTCAATTGCCAAACGATTATTGGGGGATTTCGTCAGTTTTGCCGCCTGTTCGGGTGAAAGCCATTGAAAACAGAGATGTTCACTCAATACAGGGGACATTTCATCATTAACCGCCAATAAAAACCAATGCTCTTGACAATGGGTAATCTGCGGGGCGTATTTATAGCGGAATTGGGGAAAAATTTCAAATTCTATCTTGAATTGGCAATCGACGAGCGTTAAATTTTGTGCAGCAATATCAATACCCGTTTCTTCTCTCACCTCCCGCAACGCCGTTTGGAAGGGTTGCTCGCCGCTTTCAATCGTGCCGGTTACCGACTGCCAAAAACTCGGTTCGTCTTGGCGTTGCAACATTAACACCCGTCCGCTATGTTGGGCATAAATCACCACCAAAACGGAATAGGGATTTTTATACTTCATTTAATAACGCCTAATTTGTGGGGCTTGGTAAGTGGCAATAAACTGTGCGATTTCGTCTAAATCGTCGGAAAATAAGATTTTTTGGTAATCCTCTGCCGTGAGAAATGCGGATTTCACCATTTGCTCAAACAACATTTTGAGGGGATTGTAATAGCCGCTTTGATTAAACAGAATGCACGGGTTCGGGTTTTGTCCGATTCTTGCCCACGAAATTACCTCGCTGATTTCCTCTAACGTCCCCGGCCCGCCGGCTAATGCAATATACGCTTCGCCCAATTCGATCATTTTTTGCTTGCGTACCGACATTGAATCGACCGTGATTAACTGGGTTAAGCCGGTATGTGCCAATTCCCGCTCCGCTAAAAAAGTCGGCATCACCCCGATAACTTCGCCGCCTTCGGCAAGCACCGTATCGGCAATCACGCCCATCAGCCCTGCTCGCCCGCCACCGTAAATTAAGCGATGCTGATGTGCGACAATCCATTTTCCTAAACGCACTGCCGAGTCTCGATAAACGATGTCGTTTCCCAAACTTGCGCCGCAATAAACGGTAATATTCACGCTTTCCCCTCCAAACGTTGTGTTAATTTGCGTTGATTTTCTTGCATTATCACTGCTAAATCAAGCTGGTATTTCTCGGCTAAAATAAGCAAATTATTCAGCACATCGCCGATTTCTTCCTGAATATGTACTAAACGAGTCTGTTGAGATAACGGCGGTTCATCGGCTCTATCCCGCCCGATTTCATACGCCCGTACCGCTTGTGCCAACTCGCCGACTTCCTCCGTCAAAAAATTCAAGCGGATAAAAGGGGTATAGTCATACCATTGCCGAAGTTTATAATATTCTACCAGCCAGTGTTGATAGGTTTTTAGTCTCATTTTGCCCCTTGTTTCCGAGCCATATTGCGTTTGAAATTCTACACTATTTTCAATAAAAATAATGAGATCTTTATCACAATTTTGTATGAAGGATATTGAGTGTTCCAAGAAAGTTGCTACACTGGTGGCATTAGTCGGGGTGCCTTATGGCTGAGATCATACCCGTGAACCTGAAACAGTTAGTACTGGCGTAGGAAACTAATTATGTCCACATCATATTCCCCTTTATTTTTTACTCCATTCTCGCATTTTCTCTACCCTATTAGACTAACTGTTTTCAGACTATCTTGAGTTCATTCCGTTTATATTCAACTGAAAATAGGAGAAATAGGATGCTTACTTGCCAACAACTCATCCAAGGTAGTTCAATTCATTGGAAAAACTACATCGAACATCATTTTGTGCTACAACTTGCTCAAGGTACGCTGCCCATTATAAATTTCCAACATTATCTAAAGCAGGACTATCTCTATCTTTTCCATTATAGCCGAGCATTTGGGTTAGCCGTTTATAAGGCGGATACGTTTGCTCAAATGAGTGCTGCACAGCAGGTGGTACAATCTATTTTAGAGGAGAGCGAGTTACATATCTCGTATTGCAAGGAATGGGGTATATCAAAGGAAGAACTGCAACAACTTTCCGAAGCCCCCGCCTGCATAGCTTATACTCGTTACGTTTTAGATTGTGGTATGCACGGCACACTCGCCGAACTATATGCCGCAATCGCGCCTTGTGCTTTAGGCTATGCTGAAATTGCCAGAATGATTAATGAACGCCGGCTTAGTCCATCAAATAATCCTTATCAAAAATGGATTGACAGTTACGCTTCTCCAGACTTTCAACATAGTGCCGCACAAATCGGTGCAACGCTAGAACAACTTTGTCAATTTATCACTCCCTCCCAGTTGCAAAAAATCCAAGAGATTTTTACTACGGCTACTCGTATGGAAGTGGCATTTTGGCAAATGGGATTAGATTTAAACTAACTGCTATTCAGCGTTCATCATACACCCGTGCAATGCTAAAGGAGCAACAAATGCAACCGACACAAAACAACCTCAAGCAGGTAATTACCGCGACAATGATAGGTACGACCATAGAATATTTCGATAATTACATCTATGCGATTGCTGCGGTACTCATTTTTAATCATCAGTTTTTTTATAGCGCCGATCCTGTGTCCAGTCAGATCGCAGCACTCTCGACACTTGCCCTGACCTTTATCGCCCGACCGCTAGGTGCCGCATTATTCGGGCATTTCGGTGATCGCTTCGGTCGGAAAAACACGCTAGTCGTCTCTCTGCTTCTAATGGGCTCGGCAACAGTCATTATCGGATTATTACCCACTTATGAACATATCGGTATCTGGGCAACATTACTGCTTTGTTTATGCAGAATCGGGCAAGGCATCGGCTTAGGCGGTGAATGGGGAGGGGCGGCACTGGTCGCGATTGAAAATGCCCCACAGCATAAACGAGGATGGTACGGCACCTTTCCACAGCTAGGTGCACCGATAGGATTATTACTGGCAAATGGCGTATTCTTTGTCGTTAATTGGCTTTTTGGTGATCAGGCATTAGTTGAATGGGCTTGGCGTATTCCGTTTATCTCATCGGTTATTCTCATTTTTATCGGGTTATACGTCCGTCTAAAATTAGTTGAAAGCCCAATTTTTATCACTGCAATAGCACAACAAAAACGAGCGGTAAACTTGCCGATAAAATGGGTTTTCTCCATCTACGCAAAACCTTTTATTTTAGGAATGTTGCTATCCGTTGCCGGCTATGTTTTATTTTATATTATGATTGCCTTTGCTCAAGTATATGCAAAATCACCGGTCGGACTCTCGCCTGCAGGTTATGCGACAGGGTTAGGGCTCTCAAGCGGCACATTGACTTTCCTGTTAATATGCAGTGCTTTTGCCCTTGCATTGACGATCAGCCTTTCGGGATATTATATCGACCGTATCGGACGTAAACAGTGGATGATAATCACCACGCTAGGTGTAACACTCTTTGGGCTATTTATCCCGTTCTTCCTTGAAAATGCAACCACATTAAGACTATTTTTCTTTTTTATGATAGGTATGGGGCTCATCGGAATGGGGTACGGCCCATTAGCCAGCTTACTGCCCGAACTGTTTCCAACGGAAGTCCGTTATTCCGGCGCATCACTGGCTTATAACTGTGCCGGCATCTTAGGCGCAAGTGTTGCTACGCTGATAACCATTCCGCTAAATAATCATTTCGGTTTATGGGGCGTTGGCATTTATCTCTTTGTTAACGGCTTATTAAGCCTTGGCGCACTATGGAAAATAGCAGAAACCAAAGATAGTCTTTTATAGACGGAAAACGCCCCACCAATCAGATCTTGATTGGTGGGCTGTATCCTATTTGCAGATTTTTAAGAGAAAATACCCGCTTGTAAACTATTCACAACTTCCCCAGCTTAACCAAGGCTACTCTTCTTTGTCAAAATGCGCATCACCTAAAAAATGTTGAGTCATAAAGCCACCAATCATCGCCAAAATAAAATAAATTTTAGGATATTCACTTAGCAACATATGACAGATCAACATAACGATTGCATAACCTAGTAAGAAAGTGATAAAAAATTTTCCAAACGAATATTTATATTTTATCGCTTGTTGGCAGTGGGGACATTGCTTGATCCATTGAACAGGTTTGATGAGCGGAATTTTGATCGACTGATGGCAATGCGGGCAGGCTAAGCTGCAATAGTCGATAAGCATCATTGTCTCCTTTTTACTTTCACATTTCTCACTATACTTGTCTAAGAAAAAAGCCCTCTAAATCGGCTGATTTAAAGGGCTTTGAATTTAGTCTGATTTAGCGACCACGCTAATTGCCAGTTCGCTTAATGCCTGCGGATTGGCATAACTCGGCGCTTCGGTCATCAAGCAGGCGGCAGCGGTGGTTTTCGGGAAGGCGATCACATCTCGAATATTTTCCGTGCCGGTAATCAGCATCGTCAAACGGTCTAAACCAAAAGCAAGACCGGCGTGCGGCGGTGTACCGTATTTGAGAGCATCCAGCAAGAAGCCAAACTTCTCTTTTTGTTCATCTTCGTTAATGCCCAAAATGTTGAAGACGATTTGTTGCATTTTCGGGTCGAAAATCCGTACTGAGCCGCCGCCGACTTCGTAACCGTTGATCACCATATCATAGGCATTGGCAACTGCACTTTTCGGGTCAGCCATCAACTGTTCCGGCGTTAACTCTTTTGGTGAGGTGAACGGGTGGTGCATTGCCGACCAATTCCCTTCATCATCTTTTTCAAACATTGGGAAATCTACCACCCAAAGCGGCTTCCAAGTATCCAGATCAGTGAGGTTTAGATCACGCCCTACTTTTAAACGCAGCGCCCCCATTGCATCGGTTACGATTTTTTCTTTATCTGCGCCAAAGAAAATAATATCGCCGTTTTGTGCATTTACACGGGCTAAGAGGGCGACAACCACCTCATCAGTTAAAAACTTCGCAATCGGGCTTTGCAAACCGGCAAGCCCTGCGTTCACATCATTGACTTTCGCCCACGCCAAGCCTTTCGCCCCATAAATACCGACAAATTGGGTGTATTCGTCAATCTGTTTACGGGTGATTTCCGCCCCGTTCGGCACTCGGATAACCGCAATCCGCCCTTCCGGATCATTTGCCGGTTCGTTAAAGACTTTAAACTCTACCTCTTTTAATAAATCGGCGACATCAACCAATTCAAGCGGGTTGCGCAAATCCGGTTTGTCCGAACCGAAACGGCGCATCGCTTCCGCAAAGGTCATTTGTGGAAATTCGCCTAAATCGACATTTAAGCGATCCAACCAGAGCCCACGGATCATTTTTTCCATCATCGCCCGCACTTCCGGTGCGGTCATAAAGGTGGTTTCCACATCAATTTGGGTAAATTCCGGCTGGCGATCGGCGCGCAAATCTTCATCACGGAAGCATTTGACAATTTGGTAATAACGGTCAAATCCCGACATCATCAAAAGCTGTTTGAATAGCTGCGGCGACTGTGGCAACGCATAAAATTTGCCTTTATGCACACGGCTCGGCACAAGATAATCCCGCGCGCCTTCCGGCGTGGCTTTGGTGAGCATTGGGGTTTCAATGTCAAGGAAGCCGTTATCGTCCATAAACCGGCGGACAAAGCTGGTGATTTTGGCACGGGTTTTCAAACGTTCTGCCATTTCCGGACGGCGTAAATCTAAATAACGGTATTTTAAACGCTGCTCTTCCGTGTTGTTTTGGTTGAAATCAAGAGGAAGTACCTCCGCATTGTTATATACCAGCACCCCTTTGACTAATACTTCAATTTCGCCCGTAGCCATTTCTTGATTGATTTGCGATTCATCACGAGCAATCACTTCGCCTTTAATTTGTACGCAGGCTTCCGCACGCAAGCTACTGGCAATTTTGAACAGTGCGTCGTCTTTTTCATCAAAGAAAACTTGTACGATCCCTTCACGATCACGAATTTGCATAAAAATAAAACGACCGAGGTTACGCACACGGTGAACCCAGCCACTTAAGGTTACTTGTTCGCCAACGTGAGAGCGGTTTAATGCTCCGCAATAATGAGAACGCATCATAAAATTATCCTTTATCAAAATAGAGAGAAAATTGTTGCCGATTATAGCGAAAAATCAACATAGAGAGAACGGTTATTTCTGCGGATAATCTCGCCAAACGGCGTTCTATAATGTAAGAATAGGTGCATCATTTTGTCTAAGGTGATATGGTTTTACCCTTTTAAAAGGAGATTTTATGTTATTTATCAATACCCTTTTCGCACTTATTTTAGCCCTGCGTTTTTACACCTTATCTATATCAATTCGTAACGAAAAAGCCCTGATCGCAAAAGGGGCGGTTCAATACGGCAAAACCAATTCAATACTGCTCTCTGCCGCACATATTCTGTTTTATCTCGCTGCTATCACGGAGGCAAATTTCCGTCAAATCAGCTTTGATTATACCGCCCAGCTCGGTTTAGCACTGCTCATTTTTGCCTTTATTATGCTGTTTTATGTGATCTATGCTTTAAAAGAGATTTGGACAGTCAAACTTTACATTTTACCCGCCCACAAAATTAACCGTTCTTTCCTGTTTAAATACATTCGCCACCCTAACTATTTTCTCAATATCATTCCGGAATTAGTTGGTTTAAGCCTGTTTTGCCACGCCGGTTATACCGCAATGTTCGGCTTACCCGTCTATCTTGTCATTTTAGCGGTGCGGATCAAACAAGAAGAAAAAGCAATGGCGCATTTACTGAACTAAATCGCTTATTCGGCTTGAAATTGGCGGATTTAGCACTATATTAGCGGTCAGTTTTGTGCAAAAATTTGCAATGTAAATTTTCATTTAGAGGACTTATAAATGACAAATCAAACCGAAAAATCCCCTGTAGAACAAGATGTTGTGGCAGAAGAAACCGTAGAGCAAACCGAACAAGCACCGGCAGATTTGCAAGAAAGCGCAGAAATCGACCCGCTTGTTGCGGCAAATGAACGCATTCAAAGTTTAGAGGCTTACATCGCCGAAGCAGACAAACGGGAACAGGACATTGCCCTGCGTGCCAGAGCCGAAATTGAAAATATCCGTCGCCGCACCGAACAAGACGTTGAAAAAGCGCACAAATTTGCCCTTGAGAAATTTTCCAAAGAATTACTGAATGTGGTGGACAATCTTGAGCGTGCGCTACAAGCATTGGAAGGGGCGGACGAAAGCAGCAAAGCCCTCGCCGAAGGGGTGGAATTAACCCATAAAGGTTTGGTTTCAACACTGACTAATTTCGGTGTGGTCGCCGTCGGTAATATCGGTGAGGCTTTCGATCCGGAGTTGCACCAAGCGATTTCAATGCAGCCGGCAGAAAACATTGAGCCGAACCATATCAGCAGCGTAATGCAAAAAGGCTACACCTTACACGGCAGAGTGATCCGTCCTGCAATGGTGATGGTTGCCAGTTAATCTTTCAATCCCTTACAATCGTAAGGGATTTTACTTTTCCCACATATAGATTATGTCTTTACAATTCAATGCAGTGGCATTACTGCTCGTGGCACTTATCCTACTCGGTTTATTCAGCCAAAATAGTGCCGTTACGATCTCCGCCGCCGTGCTACTGATTATGCAACAAACTTTTTTGGCTAAATACCTGCCGCTTGCCGATCAATACGGTTTAAAAATCGGGATCGTGATTTTAACAATCGGCGTGCTGAGCCCGTTAGTGTCCGGCAGAATTACGCTGCCGGAAATCAGCCAGCTTCTTGATCTGAAAATGTTCTTTTCGATTATAGCCGGCGTACTGGTTGCTTGGTTAGGCGGAAGAGGCGTAAACCTGATGGGCAGCCAGCCCGTGCTGGTTACGGGGCTGCTGATTGGCACGATTATCGGCGTGGCTTTTTTGAAAGGCGTACCGGTCGGGCCGCTTATTGCAGCAGGTATTCTCTCACTGGTTATTGGCAAAGCCTAGCGGTACAACTATCTTAACCGCCCGTGATTTTGACGCAATAATTGCTCGGCAGTGGCACTATCCGTGCCACTCAAAATCATCATTATTGCCAATTTGGCATTTTGATTGGCTTGGGCGAGTGCCGTTTCCGCTGTCGTTTGTGAACATTCTGTCGCTTGCATCACAATACGCACGGCACGGGCGAGCAACTTCTGATTACTGGCTTGCACATCGACCATCAAATTTTGATAGCATTTGCCCATTAGCACCATACTGGCAGTAGAAAGCATATTCAGCACCAATTTTTGTGCCGTGCCGGATTTAAGCCGGCTTGACCCTGTTAAAACTTCCGCTCCGACCACCGTTTCAATCGCAATATCGGCCATTTTCGCCATTGGCGAATGAGGGTTACTGGCAATCGCAACCGTATATGCACCAAGGGATTTGGCATAACTTAGTGCACCCAATACATAAGGGGTTCGTCCGCTTGCCGCTATCCCGACTAAAACATCTTTTTCGCAAAAACCGACCGCTTGCAAATCCGCTTTGCCCGCCTCATCGCTATCCTCCGCCCCTTCTACTGCCTGACGCAACGCCTTGTCGCCACCGGCTATCAGCCCTTTAACCATTTCGGGCGATGTGCCGAACGTGGGCGGACATTCCGAAGCGTCCAATACGCCCAACCGCCCGCTTGTACCTGCCCCCAAATAAACTAAGCGACCGCCTCGCTGAAAGGCGGCGACAATCTGTTCAACGGCAGCAGCAATCTGCGGTAAACAGGCTTGCACTGCCGTTGGCACTTGATGATCTTCCTCGTTCATCAATGCGACGATCTCCGCCGCCGATAAACGATCCATCTCCATTGATTTAGGGTTGCGTTGTTCCGTGATTAAGTGGGTTAATGTCTCTAATAAAGCGTGTTCAGCCATTGTATTTTGGGTTAAATCATAAATAGATGGCAATTATCATACTATTTTTTATTGGCAATATATAGCCCGATTAAGACAATCACTAAACTGATGATTTCTAAAAATGACAATCTTTCCCCAAATATTACATAAGCGTAGAAAGCTGCAATCATTGGCTGCGTTAAGACTAATAAAGCGGCAAAACTAGCGTTAATTTTGCCTAAACAATAACTTAATCCGCCTTGCCCTAATATTTGCGATAACAATGCCAAACCGATTAGCGGATAAATTTCAGCAAAGGTGAACGGTACAAAAACTCCCTCATATCCAATCGCTAACGGCAATAATACGATCAAACACCCGATGCTTGCATAAGCCATTATTTGAATGGTTGAAAAGTGATACCTTAATTTATACACGCTAATCATAAATAAACCGTAAAAGACCGACGTTAGTAATGCTAACAGATCACCTTTAAAATGAAGCAAAGTAGGTGAAATTTTGCCGTTCATTAAGATCATCAACCCGATTAGCATTATTCCTGCGCCTAACAGAAATGACTTCGTTAATTTTTCTTTATAAAGAAAATAAGAGATCGGCACTACTGTAAAAGGGACTAAGTTTGCTAATAAATTCGCATTCGCGACGGTCGTATAAGCAAACGATATATTCCAAAAGACTAAATCCAATGCAAGGAAAACCCCTGCTATCATTGCTATGCCTTTTTCTTTATAGCTCATTATGCGATGATGAGATTCAAACTTCATCAATATAAAAAAGACAGGCAATGAAAATAACACTCTATACATTCCCGTTGTAATGGGGGGAAATTCACTTAATTTGACAAATATACCGCCTAATGCCAAACAACATATTGAAAGCATCGCTAATAATAAATAACGGTTCATTCTGCTTTTCTCCTAAAAAGGTGATGTTCCGATTGTTCATATTTAATTTAAACGATAAAATCAATGCACAACCGAGGCAATTGACGATAATAAAAAATAACTGTATTGCCCTTTCATCGATACAGCAGGAAACAAAATGAATAAAAAAACCAAAGTTGCTCAAGTATGTGATTGGGTGATTGAAAATATTGAACACAATATTTACCTGCCCGAGCAGAAAATTCCTTCTATCCGAGCCCTTGCTAAACGATTAAATTACTCGGCATTCACCATTTCTCAAGCCTATGAACACCTTGTTTCATTAGGCTATCTCAAGGCAATTAGAGGGTCGGGTTATTTCGTCAACCCGCTCAAAACCGAAAGCGTACAAGCGGTTGCCGCCCCTTCATTTACGCAAAATGTTGCAGATACAGGCTGGCTGATGCAACATTTATTTCACGAGCAGGAAAAAGATAAATCTCCCGGTAGCGGGCTGCTCCCGAGTGATTGGCTAATCCCCGCTAAGATTATTCGCCAAGCGATCAAGAAATCCGCCAAAGAAGCTCACGAGTTTATTTATACTTACGGGCATATTCAGGGCTACTATCCGCTGAGAAAATTATTCGCTACGCAATTAGCCCATTTAGGTATCACTGCCGATCCCTCGTTTATGATTACAATGCCGGGCGTGTCTGCGGCGATCCAGTTAATATTAAGATCGCTCACTCGCCCGAACGATTATATTATTGTCGATGATCCCAGTTGGTTTTGGTTATTAGGCTGCCTACATCAATTAAATTTAAACATATTAAGTGTACCGAGGGATCAAAACGGTCCAAATCTAGAAAAACTTGAGTATTTATTTAAAACTTATCAGCCTAAAATATATATTACCAATAGCATTTTAAATAATCCGACATCCTATAATGTCAGCCCCTCAATAATTTATAAAGTGCTCCATTTACTGCATCAATATAATGTCTATTTATTAGAAGATGATATTTACAGCCCGTTAGAAAATAATCCTCATACCCTACGTTATATCACTTTAGATCAAGGTGAAAGGGTCTTTTATATTAGCGGAGTCTCTAAAATTCTTGGCGCAAATTGGCGGGTAGCATTTATTTATCTGCCGAAATCGTTTTTAGATATTATTCTTCGTCAAAAAATGTTATCTAATATGACCAGTACCGAATTAACGGAACGCAGTGTTTATTCTATTTGGCTACACTCTTATTACCCCAAACATATTGATGAAATGCGTTTAAAATTAGTTAAACAACACGAAAAAATGAAAAATGCACTGGATAAAATAGGCATTGAATATCCTAAGCAGGCAAATAAAGGGATATTTTTATGGCTGGATTTAAAATTAGATACGACCAAAATGTCGATTGAAGCGAAAAAAGAGAATTATGTCTTAGCACCGGGTTATTTATTTTCCCAACACACCGATTTCTCCCACTATTTAAGATTAAACGTTACCCGCACCGGCGATGAATTTCTACACTGGTTAGCTGCCTATAAAGCCGCTCATTAAGGCTAAACCAAACGAACTATGCCGACATCCGCCATATCACATCAAGATCTGATTAAACGGACGTCCCTACCGATGAGCAATCATTTAGCGTTGTTCAAAGCTACATCATAATGTTGTAAAAATTACCCCTAAACTGACCGCTTGTGATGCCCCCGTTACACTCGGCAGATTAGACGGCAGATTATGTATCCGTTGATACGCTAGCCACGCAAACGCAGCGGCTTCCACATAATCGACATCTAAGCCGTATGCGTTGGTCGTGGTTACCTGCCAATCGGGCAGCAGTGCCTGCAAGCGAACCATCAGCCTACCGTTTTTTGCACCGCCGCCACAGACCAAAAGCAGGCACGGCAAGTCTTGAGGGCGATCGATTGCCCGTAAATCTTGTGCAATACTTTGGGCGGTAAATTCCAGCAATGTCGCTTGTACATCATTGGGGGCAATCGGCTCAAATTGTGCCAATTTTGCCGCTAACCACGCCAAATTAAACAATTCCCGCCCTGTACTTTTTGGCGGTTTTTGAGCGAGAAAAGGCTCGTCAAGCAGTGCCGCCAGTAAGCCGTGATGCACTTTGCCCGAAGCCGCCCACTCGCCGTTGCGATCAAACCGCTTGCCTTGATGACGCTCAATCCAATTATCCATCAGCGTATTCCCCGCCCCAATATCGTAGCCAAGGGGCTGCCGATTCGGAATCAGCAACGAAATATTGCTAATCCCGCCGATATTCAACACGCCGGTGATCCGATTCGGATCGCTAAACAGCGCTTGATGAAACGCCGGCACGAGCGGTGCACCTTGCCCGCCATAAGCCATATCCTTACGGCGAAAATCGCCCACCGTGGTAATGCCCGTGTGGGCAGCCAGCCGGTGCATATCGCCAAGTTGGGTCGTGAACGGATAATCGCCGTTTGGTGCGTGCCACACGGTTTGCCCGTGGCAGCCGATAGCCTGAATATCCGCCGCCGTCAGCGCCAAATCAGCCAGAAAATGGTTCACACAGTCCGCATAAAGCCGCCCAAGCCGCTGGTCTAACTCGCCCAGTTGTTGTAAGTCGGTCTGCCCGCTTTTAAGCAGCCTTGATAACGCCGCCCGAAGTTCTTCCGGCATTGGCACGCAGGCACAAGCGGTCATTTGCGGCGGATTTTTGGCAAAATCCACCAAGGCTAAATCTACACCGTCCAAACTCGTGCCGGACATTATGCCTAAATACAACGAAGCGTTCATTATTGTCGTGCCAGCCTTTGGTTTTGCGGTTCGCTCTCAAAATTGGAGCGGAACGGGTTAATATCCAAACCGCCACGGCGGGTATAGCGGGCATATACCGTCAGTTTTTCCGGCTTGGCGAAACGCATTAAATCGGTAAAAATCCGTTCCACACACTGTTCGTGAAATTCGTTATGCTGGCGGAACGAGATAAGATAGCGCAATAATTTCTCACGATCTAACCGCTTGCCGACATAATGAATTTGCACACTTCCCCAGTCCGGCTGATTGGTAATCAAACAGTTGGATTTTAGCAAATGGCTAACCAAGGTTTCTTCCACCCGTTCGCCCTGTGCAATATTTTCAAGGATACAGTTGGAAAAGTGATAATCGTGAATCTCAATATCCAAATCGTCAATCCGTTCCCCGTCAAAATCCGCAATCGGCTGCTGACGATAAGCGTCCAATTTGTGAATATTCACCGTTACCCGACCGCTTGCACAACGGCTAAGATCTTCAACCAAACAACGCTCGACTGCTGCTATCGACTCAAATTTTGTCTGGTTGAAACTGTTCAAATAGAGCTTAAAACTCTTGGATTCAATCAAATTCTCACTGCGAAAATCCACCGCTACATCGGCAATCGCCACCTGCGGCACACCTTTACTGTTTAGCCACGAAAGTTCATAAAGCGTCCAAATATCCGCCCCGCGATCAAAGGGCTGCTGCTCGCTAATGCCTAATTCATCACGGTTTAAACGGCGTGGTACGGCTTGTAATAATGTCGGATCATACTCGCTGGCATAATCAGTTTTCTGCCCCAACTTTAAGGCGGTTAAGCTGCTATCTTGATAGGTCATATCTTCCCCTGTTTCGCTAATAATAACGGCAGATCCGCCAAGCTGTCGATCACACAATCCGCCGCTGCCTCCGCCGCCTCAGTAACCGCTTTGCCGGTACGCACCAACATTTTATACGCAACACCGGCATTTTGGGCGGCTTGCATATCTTCCAATTTATCCCCAACCATTATCGATTGGCTGGCGTCAATGTTTAAATCTCGGATCGCCTGTACAAACATTCCCGCCTGCGGCTTACGGCAATCGCAGTGTTGGCGAAATTCGCCCTGCCCTTCGGGGTGGTGCGGGCAGTAGTAAATCCCGTCCAAATCTACCCCCCGATCCGCTAACGACCAATCCATCCATTCGGTTAATTGTAAAAATTGATCTTCGCTAAAATAGCCACGGGCGATGCCAGATTGATTTGTAACCAGTACCAGCAAATAGCCCTGCTTTTTCAAGGCAAGCAATGCCTCGATCACGCCGTCAATAAATTGAAAGTCATCAATTTGATGCACATAACCGTGATCGAGATTGATCGTCCCGTCCCGATCCAAAAATACTGCTTTATGCGCCATTCTGTTGCCCTTTCAAATAGTCGATCACAATCCGGTGATATTCGCTAGTTTTAAATTTGTCAAACACAGCCTCGATCCGACCGCTTGCATCGACTAAAAAGCTGATACGGTGAATACCGTCATAGGTTTTTCCCATAAATTTTTTCTCGCCCCATACCCCAAAGGCTTCTGCAATGTGATGATCGGGGTCGGATAAGAGGGTGAAATTCAACCCTTTTTTCTCGGTAAATTGGGCTAATTTTTTCGGCAAATCGGGGCTGATCCCCAACACCGCCACATTAAAATCCGCCAGCTCGGTTTTGCTGTCCCGTAAACCGCACGCCTGAGTACTACAACCGGGTGTGAGCGCTTTCGGGTAAAAATAGACCAATACCCGCTGCCCACGGAATTGCGCAAGGGAAACCGGCTGTTCGTGTTGGTCAAGTAAGGTAAAGTCCGGCGCTTGATCGCCTATGTTTAATCTGTTCATTTGCTATCCTCAAAAAGTTACGGTTATCTTACTATACAAGCGGTCGAAAAACGGCAAAATTTTGCAAAATTCTGTTTTTGTGAAAAAATTTGCTTATTTGTGAATAGCATCACAGTATTTTGATACAAATCCGATTATATTAGAGGTGATTTTAACTCACCGAGAATACCCTATGAAATTGAAAATGCTCTCCGCCTTATTTACTGCCGTAACGCTCGGCTTGACGGCCAGCCAATCTGCTCTCGCTGAAGGGCGTTTGGTCGTCTATTGCAGCACCACTAACCTGATGTGCGAGCAGGCGACCCAAGCCTTTGGCGAAAAATATCAAGTCAAGGTTGCCTTTGTGCGTAACGGGTCGGGCAGCACCTTGGCGAAAATTGAGTCGGAAAAAAACAATCCGCAGGCGGATGTTTGGTACGGCGGCACGCTCGATCCGCAATCCCAAGCGGGAGAAATGGGGTTGTTGCAACCCTATCAATCGCCGACTCTTGCCGAAATCAATGAAAAATTCCGTGATCCCGCTAAACTGAAAGGCAACTACACCTCTGCCGTTTATATGGGCATTTTAGGCTTTGGGGTTAATCTTGATCGGCTGAAAAAATTGGGTATCGAAAAAACGCCAAGCAATTGGGCGGATTTGCTCGATCCCCGCCTTGCCGGTGAAATTCAGATCGCCGATCCGCAAAGTTCCGGCACGGCATACACGGCGATTGCTACTTTCGTTCAACTTTGGGGCGAAGAAAAAGCCTTTGCCTATTTCAAGCAACTCCACAAAAACATTTCCCAATATACCAAATCCGGTATTACCCCTTCTCGTAATACGGCACGGGGTGAAACGGCTATCGGCATCGGCTTTTTGCACGACTATGCGCTGGAAAAGAAACACGGGGCAAATTTGGAAATGGTTGTGCCAAGCGAAGGCACGGGCTATGAATTAGGCGGGGTGAGCATTTTAAAAGGGGCGCGTAACCTGGAAAATGCGAAACGGTTTGTCGATTGGGCATTGTCAAAAGAGGCGCAAGAGCTTGCTTGGCAAAAAGGCGAGGCTTTCCAAGTCTTAACCAACACCACCGCCGAGCCGTCCCCTTATTCCCTTAATCCGCAGGATCTGACCTTAATCCATTATGATTTTGAAAAATACGGTTCAACCGAAGAGCGTAAGCGGTTAATCGAAAAATGGGTCAATGAAGTCAAATTAGCCGAATAATCCGATATGCTAGGGGCATCAGCCCCTTTTCTGACGTTTTTGGAACACTATGCCGAATTTTTTCTCTTTTTCCCGCCCTGCCGTTTGGGTACTGCTTGCGTGGCTGGGCTTTGCTTTTTTGCCGGTAACCGCCTTAGATTACGGGGTGTTTGATGCGACCGCCGAAGAATTGCAGCAAGCCAAAGGCTGGACAAGCCTGAATATCGCTTGGGCGTGGTTTTTACCGCTCTGCCTTTTTCTGATCCCGACACCTCGCCCCAGCCTGTTGCGTAGCCGATGTGAATTTGCCCTCGCAAGCGGTCTGTTTCTGCTGATTTTTCTCACGGCAACCTGGTTCAATATTCGGTTAGGCTATGCGGTATTTTTGCTCATTCTCTCGCTGATAGCCCTTGCCACCAATGCGTTGGCAGACCTAAAAGTAATGCAGGGCGATCGCTTTATTATTGCAGCCTTGATCAGCATTGTACTGCTGATTTTCGGCTTTATTGTCTATCCGACCTTCGCTATTTTACAGTCAATGTTTTACCACAACGGCGAATTTGCACCGCAATACGCCTTGGCGATTTTGCAAAAATCCTATGTGCTGCGGGTGATTGGCAATTCACTGAGTGTAGCGGCAACGGTGGGGCTATTTTCTACGCTGTTCGGCTTGGCTTTTGCCCTTTATACTACCCGCATTGCCAAGCGCACACTCTTTATCGGGAAAATTTTTTCGATCTTGCCGATTGTTACCCCGCCGTTTGTAGTTGGGTTGGGTGTTACGCTAATGCTTGGCAGATCCGGCTATGTTACCGCCTTTTTAGTCGAATACTTAGGCTTTCAAAGCCAGTGGCTATATGGCTTTACCGGCATTGTGATTGCCCATACGTTAGCCTTAACCCCAATGGCGTTTATGATTTTAGAAGGGGCGTTGAAGTCCATTCACCCGTCTGTGGAAGAAGCAGCTTATACGTTGCGTGCCAATCGCTATCAAGCGTTTTTTCACATTATTTTACCGTTATTGAAACCGGCATTGGCGAACGCCTTTTTAGTGGTTGTCATTCAATCCCTCGCCGATTTCAGCACCCCGCTCGTGTTGGGCGGCAGCTTTGATGTGATCGCCACGCAAATCTATTTCTATATCGCCGGCTCGCAACTGGATTATACCTCGGCCGGCACACTCGGCACGTTGCTACTGCTGTTTTCGTTAGCCATTTTTATCATTCAATATCTTTGGATTGGTAACCGCTCTTATGTTACCGTTTCCGGCAAATCCTACCGTGGCGAAGTGCAAGATCTGCCTACTCTGTTCAAAGGGGTCATTATTGTCGCCCTCACCGGCTGGGTATTGTTTAATCTGATGCTGTACGGCAGTATCTTCTACGGCAGTTTTACGGTGAATTGGGGCGTCGATTACACCCTGACTTTCAATAACTACCTCACATTATTTGGACAAGGTTTTAATGACGGCGCTTGGCCGTCGTTGCTCCAAACCGTCATATTTGCCGCCGCGGCTGCTCCAATTACGGCATTCTTCGGCTTACTGATTGCCTATATCACCGTGCGGCGAGAGTTTAAAGGGAGAAAAACGCTCGAATTTCTCACCCTACTCTGCTTTGCCGTACCCGGTACAGTGGCAGGCGTATCCTATATTTTGGCATTTAACGATAGCCCGATTTACCTCACCGGCACAGGTATCATCATCATTTTATCAATGGTAATGCGTAATATGCCGGTCGGTATGCGGGCGGCAGTGGCAGGGTTGGGGCAATTAGATAAATCCTTAGATGAAGCCTCACTCTCCCTCAAAGCCGGTTCGTTAAAAACCCTCTGCTTTGTGGTCTTACCGTTGCTCAAACCGGCACTGCTTTCCGCCTTAGTAACCAGTTTTGTACGAGCGATGACAACCGTCAGTGCGATTGTGTTTTTAGTTACGGCAGACACACGGGTTGCCACCTCTTACATTTTAAATCGGGTGGAAGACGGTGAATACGGCATTGCGATTGCCTACGGTTCTATCCTCATCGTTGTGATGATGGGGATTATTTTTCTGTTTGATTGGCTGGTCGGCGACACACGCATTGCCCGCTCCAAAGCCAAGAAAATGAATTAAGGATTGAAAATGACACAACAAAATGCGTTTCTTGAGTTAAAAAATGTCTGTAAAGCGTTTGGCAAAAGTAAGGTTATTGATAATCTCAACCTCTCTATCCGCCAAGGCACAATGGTAACGTTGCTCGGCCCGTCCGGCTGTGGTAAAACGACCGTGCTACGCCTTGTCGCAGGGCTGGAAAGTCCGACTGCCGGACAGATTTTGATTGACGGGGAAGACGTTACCCGCAGTGCCATTCAGCAACGGGACATCTGCATCGTATTTCAGTCCTACGCCCTGTTTCCGCATATGTCGATTGGGGAGAATGTCGGTTACGGGCTAAAAATGCAAGGCGTACCGAAAAGCGAACGGCAGCAGCGGGTGAAAGCGGCACTCGAACTGGTCGATTTAGCCGGTTTTGAAGATCGTTATGTCGATCAAATCTCCGGCGGGCAGCAACAACGGGTCGCCCTCGCCAGAGCCTTGATACTAAAACCTAAAGTATTACTGTTTGACGAACCTTTGAGCAATCTTGATGCAAATTTACGCCGCGCAATGCGGGAAAAAATCCGTGAATTGCAACAACAGCTCAACATCACAGCACTGTATGTTACCCACGATCAAACAGAAGCCTTTGCCGTTTCCGATGAAGTTATCGTAATGGACAAAGGCAAAATCCGCCAACAAGGCACGGCAAAAATGCTCTATTTGCAGCCTAACTCCCTGTTTCTTGCTAACTTTATGGGCGAATCCACCCTGTTTAGCGGTACTCGTGAGGGCGACCATATCACCCTTGGCAACTACCAATTTGAGCTACACAATACCGAGCGTTTTAACGTACCGAACGGCAAATGCCTGATCGGTATCCGCCCCGAAGCCGTTCAGCTAAAACCCGAGGGGCAGCCGGCGCAAAAATGTGAAATTCAGCACGCCGTCTATATGGGTAACCATTGGGAAATCACGGCAATCTGGCAAAACACCCCGCTGATGATTAACCTCAACCCCGAATATTATGACGAACAACAAAAGCAGCATTATATTCACCTTCACCATAGCGGTGTTTTTCTTCTTCCGCTTGAATAACCTGAGGATTACATCTATTCTTAACGAAAAATAGCTCTTGTAGTGCTTCGATATTGACAGCCCCAAAAGACTTGCTAAAATCCATAAGTCTTTTTTATTTTTTATAAAGAAGAAAATGTTCGGATGAAGATAGCTGGAGAGTGGGGAGCACCCCACACCGACGAGGTAAACTCTTTCAGGTGCGCAAGCGAGGACAGCTATTGGACGAACCCTTGGAGAGATCCACTCCGCGAGTGCGGAAAATGGACGCCGAAGGCGCAAGCGTAGTTATCTGCGTGAAACGCTCAGGCAAAAGGACAGGGGAGAAAAGTAAGCAAAACAAGCGGTCGTTTAGGCGGAAAAATTTGCAATATCGCCTTCTGCAAAATATCGTCGGCATCTCACCGCTTGCTGTGTGCTTTTCTTTCCTTGTAAGTTGTTTTTACGAGGAATCACAATGTCAATCGACACGTTACTTAGCCAAATCAATAACATCATTTGGGGTGTGCCACTACTGGTTTTAATTTCGGGTGTGGGCATCTATTTCACTTTCAAACTCAAATTCTTGCAAATTTTTAACCTGCCGAGAGCCTTCATCTATATGTTCAAACCGGAAAAAGGTGAGAATCAAACAGGCGATATTTCCGCCTTTGCCGCACTCTCTACCGCATTAGCAGCGACTATCGGCACGGGCAATATTGTCGGGGTCGCCACCGCCATTCAAGCGGGCGGGCCGGGGGCGTTGTTTTGGATGTGGTTAATTGCCGTCTTCGGTATGGCAACCAAATACGCCGAATGTTTGCTGGCAATTAAATTTCGGGGTAAGGACAAAGACAGCTATATTGCCGGCGGTCCAATGTATTACATTGAAATCGGTATGGGGCAACGTTGGAAATGGCTGGCAAAACTGTTCGCCTTTTTCGGTGTGATGGTCGCTCTCTTTGGTATCGGTACGTTTCCGCAGGTCAATGGGATCACCACTGCCCTGCACGACACTTTTCATTTGCCGATCGGTGTAACGGCAGTGGTACTGACACTCACCGTCGCAATGATTATTTTAGGCGGTGTGCAGCGGATTTCAAAAATCGCCAGTGTGATTGTACCGTTTATGGCGGTTGCTTATGTGAGTGCATCAGTGCTGATCTTGGTGTTAAATGCCGCAAAAATCCCCGAAACTATCGCTTTTATTATTGAAGCGGCGTTTAACCCACAATCTGCAATCGGCGGTGTATTAGGTTTTACCGTAATGCAGGCAATCCAATCGGGTGTTGCAAGAGGCATTTTCTCTAACGAAGCGGGCTTAGGTTCAGCGCCGATTGCAGCAGCGGCAGCCCAAACCAAAGAGCCGGTTCGCCAAGGGCTGATTTCAATGACCGGCACATTCTTAGATACCATCATCGTCTGTACAATGACAGGGTTAGTCATTGTACTAACCGGTGCGTGGAAAGGCTCGGCACAAGGGGCTGCACTCACCAACTTGGCATTTTCGCAAGGGTTGATGAGCAATATCGGGGCGGTTGTCGTAACGGTCGGGCTGATTTTCTTTGCCTTTACGACTATTTTGGGCTGGTGTTACTACGGCGAACGTTGCTTTGTTTATTTGAGAGGCGGACGCACACGAGGTATTAAATTCTACCGTGTTATCTTCATTGCCCTGATTGCCGTTGCCCCTTTTATTCAACTAAACACGATTTGGACGTTGGCAGACATCGTTAACGGCTTAATGGCGTTCCCGAATTTAATCGCACTGGTTGCTTTACGCCACGTGGTGATTGATGAAACCAAACACTATTTTGAACGCCTGAAACAGGGCTTGGTATAGTTGCAAATAATGACGTATAACTGACCGCCTGTCTCTACACCACAAATCAAAAATGGCGATAAGTGAATCCACCTTATCGCTATTTTAATCTTCTCCCTGTTAATCATCATACAAATAAGAAATAAACTTATTATTTTCCAACAGTGATAAAAGCCAAATCGCTTTAAAATATAAATTCTTCAGACAAAATAAAAAGTGGCTGCTAGGAAGAAAACCACACAGCCACCAGCGTGATAAATGATTAAAAATAAAATTATAAGCTATTGATTTACAATAATATTACTCGCCATAATAGGCTTTAGTCAGAATTTCCTCCATATCTTCTACCATTGCCAAACGAGGATTTGCCGGCGTGCATTGGTCTTCAAACGCCAGCAGGGCAAGCTCTCTACGGGCTTCAAGGAAAGCTTTTTCGTCCACACCCTGCTCACGCAACGACATTTTAATGCCGCAGGCTTTGGCAAGTTCCGCCACAGCTTTGGCATAGGATTCCACCCCCTCTGCCGGTGTCGCTGCCGGTAGCCCTAACATTCTAGCAATATCTTGGTATTTTTCGTCCGCTTTGTAATGGTTATATTTCGGCCAAGTTGCCACTTTTGTCGGGCGTGTGCCGTTATAACGAATAACGTGCGGCATTAAAATCGCATTGGTGCGACCATGTACGGTGTGGAAACGCCCGCCCAGTTTATGTGCCATTGAGTGATTGATCCCCAAGAACGCATTGGCAAATGCCATACCGGCAATGGTTGATGCGTTGTGCATTCTCTCACGGGCTTCCGGATCAGCTTCTTTCACCGATTTTTCAAGGAATTGGAACACTAATTTAATCGCCTGCAATGCCAAGCCGTCCGTGTAATCGTTCGCCACCGTTGAAACATAGGCTTCGGTTGCGTGGGTCAGTACGTCTAAACCGGTATCCGCCGCAATATGTGCCGGCACGGTCATCACTAACGCCGGATCAACAATCGCAATCGTTGGGGTGAGCGAGTAGTCGGCAATCGGGTATTTTTTGTCGCCTTCGGTGATGACCGCAAACGGTGTAACTTCCGAGCCCGTTCCTGATGTGGTCGGAATACCGACAAATTTCGCACGGCGACCTAATTGTGGGAATTTGAACGCCCGTTTGCGAATATCCATAAATTTCTGTACCAGATCACGGAAATCCACTTCCGGCTGCTCGTAGAATAACCACATTACTTTTGCTGCGTCCATCGGCGAACCGCCGCCGAGTGCAATAATCGTATCCGGTTGGAAACTACGCATCAATTCTGTCCCACGGCGAACGGTTTCAATACTTGGATCAGGTTCGACATCGGCAAACAGTTGGTAAGTTACTTTATTTTTACGCAGACGCAACTGCTCGGCAATTTTCTCGACAAAGCCGAGATCAACCATTGCTCTGTCGGTAACAATCATCACCCGCTCGACATCTTTCATTGATTTCAAATATTGAATCGAATCCCGCTCAAAATAGATTTTTGACGGCACTTTAAACCACTGCATATTATTTCTCCGTCTGCCCACACGTTTGATATTTAAAAGATTCACTGCACTCACGTTGTTACCGACGGAATTTTTGCCGTATGAGCCGCAACCTAGTGTTAAAGACGGCAGGAAAGAGTTATACACATCACCGATACCGCCGAAAGTGGACGGCGAATTCCAAATCACACGAATGGCTTTGACCCGATCACCGAACGTTTTCGCCAACTGCGTATCTTTAGTATGAATCGCCGCAGAATGCCCTAAACCGTGGAAATTGACCATCTGTTCCGCTAACGCAATCCCTTCCTCTTGGGAATGCGAGGTAAGTAATGCCAGTACCGGCGATAACTTCTCACGGGTCAGCGGTTCGTTTTCCCCTACTTCTTTACATTCCGCCAACAAAATATTGGTATTTTTCGGCACGAAAAAGCCCGCTTGTTCTGCAATCCACGCTGCCGGTTTACCGACAACCGCCGCATTTAACTTCGCGCCGGAACAGCTTACTTTATCGGCTTTATCCACCCCGAAAATAAATTTTTCCAACAAGGCTTTCTCTTTTTTATTCACCAAATAAACGCCGTAAGATTGCATCTCTTTGACGAAGTCGGCATAAATCTCTTTATCGACAATTGCCGCTTGCTCCGAAGCACAAATCATTCCGTTATCGAACGATTTCGACATCACAATATCGTACACTGCCTGTTTTAAATCGGCGCTTTTTTCAACATAGGCAGGCACATTCCCGGCCCCCACACCCAACGCCGGTTTTCCGCAGGAATAAGCCGCTTCCACCATTGCATTCCCACCGGTTGCCAAAATGGTGGCAATCCCTTTGTGTTTCATTAACAGAGATGTCCCTTCCATTGACGGTGTTTTAATCCATTGCACACAATCTTTCGGCGCACCGGCAGCCACCGCAGCATCATAGACAATTTGTGCGGCGTGCGCGGAACACTGTTGGGCGGAAGGGTGGAAGGCAAAAATAATCGGGTTACGGGTTTTGAGGGCAATTAACGCTTTGAAAATCGTAGTGGAAGTCGGGTTGGTTGTCGGCGTAATCCCACAAACCACACCAACCGGATCGGCAATTTCGGTAATCCCCGTTACATCATCTTCGCTGATCACTCCAACCGTTTTCAGATTTCGCATATTATTCACCACATATTCGCAGGCAAATAAGTTTTTGGTTGCTTTATCTTCAAACACACCCCGCCCGGTTTCCTCAACTGCGTGCAGAGCTAATGCACCGTGCTTATCCAACGCCGCCACCGAAGCTTTGGCAACGATATAATCGACTTGCTCCTGATCAAGCCGGCGGAACGCCTCAAGGGCTGTTAGCCCCCGCTCGACCAATTCATTCACTTCAACTTGAGCATCGTAAGGTTGGGCAGATTTCGTGATTTGCGCCATAGTTATTTTCCTCTAAAAATTATTTTAACTGGCGAAATTATTACTGATCTGGAGTGCTTTTTCCCCTAAATTAGCACTCTATTTGTAAAGTTTATGATCTGCATCAAGTTTTTGAGAATTGTTATCATCTTATTAAATCTTACCCAACATTACACTAACAGTCTTGATATTTTTATGCATTTTTTCGCCTTTTTCATTAACACAAGCGGTGAGTTATATTCAAAAATTTGCTATTTTATCAAGACTATTTTTTATTCGCCTTAACCATCGCCAGCATATTGTTCAAGCCGGCGGAGACTTTTTGTTGGCGTTGTTGTTCGCTGATTTGGGGTTTATTCCGCTCCCATTGTAGATCGTCTTGGGGAAGCTCCAGTAAAAAGCGGCTGACTTCGGGGCGGGTAATTTCGCCGTACTGACGGCGTTCTTTGCAGAGGGAGAATGTCAGGGTTTGTTGCGCTCGGGTAATACCGACATAGGCTAAACGGCGCTCTTCTTCGATGTTATCCTCGTCAATGCTGGTTTGGTGGGGCAAAATTCCTTCTTCCATTCCAATCAGGAAAACGTGCGGAAACTCCAAACCTTTTGAGGCGTGGAGGGTCATCAGTTGCACTTGGTCGCTCTCCTCATCCTCGCCCCGCTCCAACATATCCCGCAAAGTGAGATTATTGACCACTTGGACTAAATTCATCGGTTCGTTAAGCGCATCGCCGTCCAGCATTTTTTGTACCCAATCAAACAGAGTTTCAACATTGCGGCTTTGCATTTCCGCCGATTTTGGCGTGGCGGCGGTTTCGTAGAGGTAGGCTTCGTATTGAATTTTCCCCAACATTGCTTTGATCGCTTGCTGCGGCTCGGCACGCTCAGCTTGGTCTGCCAATTCGACAATCCAACGGGCAAAATCTTGCAACGCTTGATAAGGGCGAGGGCTAAGGCGTTGAATCAGTTCAAAATCAAAAATCGCTTCAAACAAACTGACCTGCTTTTCGTTCGCCAATGTCCCCAATTTTTCGAGAGTTGCCGCCCCAATTTCCCGCCTCGGCGTATTCACAATGCGAAGAAATGCCGCATCATCGTCTTGGTTTACCAATAGGCGCAGGTACGCCAACATATCTTTAATTTCGGTTTTACTGAAGAATGACGTGCCACCCGAAATTTTGTAGGGAATGCGGTTTTGCATCAGCAATTTTTCTAACAGGCGGGATTGGTGATTCCCCCGATATAAAATCGCATAATCTTTGTATTTGGTTTTGTTGAGATAGCGGTGGGCGATCAGCTCGCCGACGATTCGCTCTGCTTCGTGTTCCTCATTTTTGGCTTCAATCACCGCCAATTTTTCGCCTTCGCCCAACTGGGAAAACAGCCGTTTGGCGAACAGGTGATCGTTGTTATCAATCAAAATATTAGCGCAATGCAAAATACGCTGGCTGGAGCGATAATTCTGCTCCAGTTTAATCACTTTGAGCTGTGGGAAGTCCGTTTGAAGCCGTGCCATATTTTCCGGCTTCGCCCCACGCCACGAGTAGATCGACTGGTCATCATCGCCGACCACCGTAAAATTTTGGTGATTTTCAACCAATAATTTAATCAATTCATATTGGCTGGTGTTGGTATCTTGATATTCATCAACCAACAAATAGCGGATTTTCTGCTGCCAGCGGGCTTTAGCTTCAGGAAATTGACGGAAGAGCAGGGTCGGCAGCATTATCAGATCGTCAAAATCCAACGCATTATAGGCTTTGAGCTGGTTTTGGTATTGCAAATAAAAGTGCGAAAAGACCCGCTTGCGATCGTCATTGGCGGCAGCGATCGCCTGTTCCGGCGAGAGCAGATCGTTTTTCCAGTTTGAAATGGTGGATACCAACGCTTTAAGCAGATCTTTATCTTCCGCAGCCGCTTCGGGCAACAGGTGTTTGAGCAGGGCTATTTGATCGTATTCGTCAAATAAAGTCATTCCCGCTTTGTAGCCGAGCAATTTATGCTCACGCTTGAGAATATCAAACCCGAGCGTGTGGAAAGTCGAGATGGTTAGCCCTCGGCTGTTTTCTTTACCGATGGAATGTGCCACCCGCTCCCGCATCTCACGGGCGGCTTTATTGGTAAACGTTACGGCGGCAATCTGTTTGGGAGCATAGCCACACTCGGCGATAAGATGAGCGATTTTATTGATGATGACCCGTGTTTTGCCCGAGCCCGCGCCGGCTAATACCAAACACGCCCCTTCCACATATTCGACCGCCTGCAGTTGTTGTGCGTTGAGCTTCATTATTTTGCCTCCAAAGCATCAGCGTGATGAATTAACACAAATTTTTCCCACAATTCATCGGTCGTTTCAATATGTTGCGGGTCGGTAATAATGCAGTTATTGATCGGGCAGACTTTTTGGCAGGTCGGGATCTCATAATGCCCGACACATTCGGTGCATAACGCCGGATCAATGACATAAATGTCCTCGCCCATTGAAATCGCCTGATTCGGGCATTCGGGCTCGCACATATCGCAGTTGGTGCATTTTTGGGTAATCAGTAACGCCATAATGATAGTCTTTCGCTCAAAACGGCTGATTATAGCCTACCGATAAAAACTGAAAAGCCCTTATACACTATTTTGCAAATTTTCCGAGCCAAACGACCGCTTGCCAAGCCATTGTTCAGAATAAAAAAATGACAAAATCCCGATTTTCACCTATTATTGCGTAAACTTTTCGAGGATAACCCTATGACCGATTTTGCTTACCTACAACAAAAACGCAAGCAATTAAAATTAAAAGTGAATGACGTGTGCGAGCAAGCCGGCGTAACCCGTGCTTACTTTAATCAACTGGTAACGGGTAAAATAAAAAATCCCGGTGCGAGCAAACTCAAAGCCTTGCATAACGTTTTGGATATTATTGAGCAGCCTCATCAGCGGGTCGGCGTGATTTTCGGCAAATTCTATCCGGTGCATACGGGGCATATCAATATGATTTACGAAGCCTTTAGTAAGGTCGATATGCTACACGTTATCGTTTGCACCGATACCGAGCGGGATCTGCAATTATTCCACGACAGCAAAATGAAACGGATGCCGACAAACGAAGATCGCCTGCGCTGGATGCAGCAGATTTTCAAATATCAGCAAAAGCAAATTTTTATTCATCATCTTGTCGAAGACGGCATTCCAAGCTACCCGAACGGCTGGGAAGGCTGGGCAAATCGGGTGAAAGCCCTGTTTGTCGAGAAAAATATTCAGCCGACCATTGTATTTAGCAGCGAAATTCAAGATAAAGCCCCCTACGAAACCTATTTGAATTTAGAGGTGCATTTGGTCGATCCCGAACGCCATTCGTTCAACGTGTCCGCCACTAAAATTCGCAATCAGCCGTTCCAGTATTGGCGTTTTATCCCGAAAGAAGTGCGTCCGTTCTTCGTCAAAACCATTGCAATTTTAGGCGGTGAAAGCAGCGGCAAAAGCGTATTAGTCAGCAAACTTGCTAACGTGTTCAACACCACATCGGCGTGGGAATACGGGCGTGAATTTGTGTTCAAAGAGTTAGGCGGCAACGAACAAGCGATGCAATATTCCGACTATCCGCAAATGGCACTCGGACATAAAAGCTATGTGGATTATGCGATGAGGCACGCACATAAAGTGGCGATTATCGACACGGATTACATCACCACCCAAGCCTTTTGTATTCAATACGAGGGCAAACCGCACCCGTTTTTGGATTCAATGATTAAAGAGTACCCGTTTGACGTTACCATTCTGCTCTCCAATAATACCAAATGGGTAGATGATGGCTTGCGTAGTCTCGGCTCGGCTAAACAACGCCAACGTTTTCAACAACTTCTCAAAAAACTGTTGGAAAAATACAATGTGCCTTATATTGAAATTGAATCACCCAGCTATTTAGACCGCTATAATCAAACCAAAGAAGTGGTCGAAGCGATTTTAAATGACGAACCGATTCCTTTAACCTTTAAAACCCATAACGAGAATAAAAAATGATACTGTTTGCGGGTGATCCTCACGGCAGCTACACGCACCTTTACCCCTTCGTTCAGGCACACGACAATGTCGCTCTGATTATTTTAGGGGATTTACAATTAACCACTCCGACCGAGTTAGACAAATTAGCCCGGCATTGCGATATTTGGTTTATCCACGGCAATCACGACAGCAAAACCGTTGCCGCCTTTGATGCGATTTGGGGCAGTGAATGGAAAGCACGCAATCTGCACGGGCGTGTCGTGGAGATACAAGGCACTAAAATCGCCGGGCTCGGCGGCGTGTTTCGTGGGCATATTTGGATGCCGCCTCACCGCCCGATGTTTTTCGACCACATTCACTACTGCCAATATGCCCCGCAAGAACGCATTTGGCGAGGCGGCGTACCACTGCGCCACCGCACCTCAATCTTTCCGGCGGATTTGGAAAATCTTGAACAACAAAAGGCGGATATTCTCATCAGCCACGAAGCACCCCGCCCGCACCCGCAAGGCTTTGCCGTCATCAACCAATTGGCACGCAAAATGGGTGTGCAAAAGATCTTCCACGGTCATCATCACGATAATTTTGATTACCGCCCAATCAACCGCAACAAAGCCTGCGATATTTTCAACATCGGCTTTAGAAGTTTGGCAGATATTGACGGCAATTATCTGCTAATCGGTGTCGATGATCGGGACTTAAAATAGACTATTTTGCATATTCTTTGAAAAAACAGACCGCTTGTTGAAAGCAAGCGGTCTGTTTATTAAACTTCTTTTCAAAATACTTTACAATGCGTGCTTAGGCTGTTTAAACACCGTAACTTCCGGTGCAATCCCTGTAAATTTTTCAATCTGTACAATACACGTATTAGGCGAGTTACCTTGTGCCAGTTTTGAAGTACCTTCATCACGAGTCAAAACATTCGGGCAACCGTTTTTACATAGCGGCTGTTCACTTTCACCTAAATCCAACGGATCATACCAAGCACCTTCGTGTAAACAGACTGTCCCTCGGATAATGTTATCGGTTACCACTGCTCCGGCAAGTACTTGCCCTCGCTTGCTGTAAATCCGCACAATATCTCCGTCTTTAATGTTACGTGAAACCGCATCTGCCGGATGGATCATCACTGGCTCACGATCGTTTACTGCGTATTTTTGTCGTAATGAGGTATGTGCTAATTGGCTATGTAAACGGTAATAAGGATGCGGTGTCACTAAGGCTAAAGGATAGTTTTCCGTTACATTACCTACAAACTCTTCCGGTTCTAACCAACTTGGATGACCTTTGCAATCATCATAATCCATTTTAGCAATGACCTCGGAATAGATCTCTATTTTACCCGACGGTGTCCCCAACGGGTTAAGGAGCGGATCTTCACGAAATTCTCCGTAGCGTACCCAGTTTTTTGCTGCTTCTCCCGCTTCAAAAGTCAAAGGTTTATTCTCCGCCCAGAATTTTTCAAAACGAGGCATTGCCACACGATTATTGCGTGCCGAAGTAAACGCGACTTTATAAAACTCTTCCAGCCAATCCATTTCTGATTTATTTTCTGTGAATTGTGCTTCAACCCCAGCTCTTTTTGCTAATTCAGCAAAAATATCATAGTCATTTTTCGCTTCAAACTGCGGAGGAACAACCTGTTTCATTGGGTAAATATTCATCATTGAATAATCCCCCGACATCGTCAAATCGTTACGCTCATAACTTGTTGTAACCGGCAGAACAATATCTGCCATCCGAGCCGTTGGTGTCCAATTTACTTCATTGACAATAACAACTTCCGGTCGTTGAAAAGCTTTGACTAATAAATTGGTATCTTGGTGATGAACAAACGGATTACCACCCGCCCAATATACCGCCTTGATATTCGGATAAGTAAGTTTAGAGCCATTATAATCAATCGTTTTACCAGGATGTAGTAACACATCGGCAATACGGGCTACCGGAAATGCTGATTTTGAAGTATCATCCAGCCACGTTTTTGCACCAGCCTCAGTAGCCGGATTTGCTGTTATTGATCCCAAAATACCGCCGGTTGCACTCGGTACTCCGCCATTTGAATAATGGTAACTAAAACCAAATCCGCCTCCTGGTAAGCCAATTTGCCCTAGCATAGATGCAAGCGTTACCAACATCCAATGCGTTTGTTCCCCGTGACTCTGACGTTGCATTCCCCATCCCCCCATCAACATCGTACGCTTACTCGAGAAATCCTGAGCTAATTGTTTAATTTGATTAGCAGGTACGCCACAAATTTTCGCCGCCCACTCTGCTGTTTTAGGCTGACCATCGTCCCGACCTAACAAATAATTTTCAAATTTATCGTAACCTACCGTATATTTTTTCAGAAAGGGTTTATCGTGCTTACTTTCACTAACCAGAGTATGCGCAATACCTAGCATTAATGCTACATCTGTTGCCGTATTCACAGGGATCCATTCTGCTCCAAGCATTTGGCACGTTTCGCTACGTTGCGGATCGATACAAATAATACGCTTACCCTTGGCTTGGTATTTTTTAAAGTATTCAATCCCTTTTTGGTCTGTGGAAGTCCACGCAATACGCATTGTTGTTAATGGGTTTGCCGACCAAAGTACAATAATATCGCTATGCTCTAATAAAGATTCCCAACTCGTTTGTTGTTCATACACTTCGATCGTACCAAGCACGTGTGGCATAATGACTTGAGCTGCCCCCGTAGAATAATCACCTTTATTCCCGACAAAACCACCTGTAATATTCATATAACGGTGCAATAAAGTCCGAGCTGCATGTAACGCTCCTGAGCTATACCAACCATAAGAACCCGCAAAAATGGCATTTGCACCATATTCATCACGAATACGCTTTAGTTGAGAATGCACTAAATCTAATGCTTGTTCCCAAGAAACACGAACCCACTCATCTCGTCCGCGCATTGTTGTATCGCTTTTATCGAGGTTAGCTAAAAAACCTTTCCTAACCATTGGATATTTTACACGAGTTTCACTGTATAATTGATCCGGCACAACTGTCTGTAATTCATTTGATATAACCGGTTCAATCGCCGGTCCTGATTTAACGGCTTTTCCTTCTTGAACAACGACACCTATCGGTCCCCAGTGTGCGGCAGTAACCACCGTTTTCATTTCAGACTCAACTGCTTCTGCACTTTTTGATACAACCGCTGTCAACATTCCGCCGGATAATGATGTCCCCACCATACTCAGAGATGTTTTTTTCAAAAATGTACGACGTTGTTGGTTAATTTTATGCTTTTTCATTTCAGCCTCACTTTACCGATAACTATTCTGCTACCACTATATCTTTGGCATTACGCTGAAGATAAATCGTTACAGCTCGCACTTCATCTTTACTCATTGATGTGCGATCTTTCATTGAATTAACCACACTAATCCATTGATTAGCCGTATAGTGTTTCGCCCCAATCGGAGCATGGCAACCACTGCAATATGTTTGATTTAAACTATCACCATATTGATTAAGCATTGCTAAATCCGAGGTCATTTTTTCTTTTGTAACATTCACCATAAAACTAACTTCTTGCCACTCGCTATCCGTTACTTTGTCATATTTGGTTTGTAAAATCTGACGGTGACTACGAGCCTCATCATCGACTAATGCGACACTAATACGTTTACCAATATCTAAATACAATATGGACTCCGCACCTGCTTGTTGCCAACCGTGTAGCACTCCTTGAATTTGATTGCCTTTAATCTGCCATTGTGTCAGTTTTGCATATGGCATTAAGCGAATATCTCCGCCGTACTCGGCTGCTGCCTTCACCATCTCGATTGCAAAAATGGCTGAATCCGGCATCAGATCTCCCCCTTTTAATATTCCCGATTTTTCGGTATTCGTAACCGAATGTATTTCAGGCAAAAAATGCACAATTCCTTTATGGCAATCAATACAGGTCTGCCCCTTACCCTGCGCTTCTCTATGTGTTTGCTTCGCAAGTTTAGTTTGTTGAGAAAAATCCATTGCATCAAAACTATGGCAACTACGACAAGTTGCAGAATCATTTGCTTTTAATTCATTCCAAACACGTTGTGCCATTTCCGCCCGGTGTACTTCATATTTTTGCTTATCATCAATCTTGCCTGTTGCCTCATACCATAGATCTTTCAATGCGATCACTTTCGCCTTCAGATAATGCCAACTTTCTTGCGGAATATGACAATCAGCACATTCTGCCCGAACGCCTTTTGCATTCGCAAAATGGCTTGAACCTTCCCATTCCTGCTGTGCATAACTCATTGAATGGCAACTCACACAAAACTCCGTGGAACTCGTCTTATGCATTACCCACTGACCACCTAATAATAGCGCTGCCCCAATCCCCACTAAACAAAGCACAATTAAAATGTTCTTTACTCTAGACATATCCCCACTCCAAACTTAATTAGATGATGAAATTCTAAGCAATGATATAATGTATTACTATGATCTCGATCAATGGAAAGGACAATATTTAGGCAACACAATAAATGATAGAAAAAACGGAAATATTTTCACAAAACATAAAAAAACAGACCGCTTGTTGAAAGCAAGCGGTCTGTTTTTCGATCATTTTTACCAATCAGAAATTCAGCACTTTATCTGCCCAGAGTGTCCAGTCCGCAAGTTCTGCCAATGTGCCGATTTCTACACCGTCAGCCAAAGCTAAATGGGTGATACCACGGGCGTTGGTGCAGGTTTTGCATAATTTCACCGATGCACCTTGGGCGATGAGAATTTCGAGCATTTGTTGCAGGTGATAGCCTTCGCTCGGATTTTGTTTCGCCAAACCGGCATTAACGGCATCGGACATCAAAAACAATCGAATATCCGCCTGCTGCAATTCCTGAATTTGTAACGCAAGGCGTAAACCGCTGAAAAACGTTTCATTGCCGTACGGCGCAGCATTTAAAATAAACAGTAATTTTTGCATCATTTTTCCTCTTCATTGATTTTGCAAAATTCTAACAGAAAGCCACCGCTTGCACGCTTTATTTTGCGGGGTGATATTGCTAGAATAACGGCGGTTTTTGAACTATTTCATTATATCGCAAGGTTTTGTGTGTAAAGAGATGACAAAACACGCCGTCTGTTCACTTAGTTTACCTCTCAACTTTGCCTTAATTCATTCAATCTTTTATCAGTTTATAAGGACTTTGTATGATTTGGCAGCGTTTTAAACACCATTTTCTGATTAAATTTTGGCAACCTGTGCCTGCGGTAATTGCAGCGGGCATACTGTCTGCTTACTATTTCGGCTTAACCGGCACCTACTGGGCGGTTACGGGCGAATTTACCCGCTGGGGCGGTGAGTTTCTCGAATTTGTCGGGATTGATGTCAGCGATTGGGGCTATTTTCAACTGGTCGGCTTAGAGGGTTCGGTCTTTACCCGCATTGACGGTTTGATGATTGTGGGAATGTTTGCCGGCTGCCTCTCTGCTGCGCTTTGGGCGAATAATGTCAAATTCCGCCATTCTGCCCACAAAATCCGCATAGTGCAAGCCTTGATTGGCGGCATCATTGCCGGATTTGGTGCACGTTTGGCAATGGGGTGTAATTTGGCGTCTTTTTTCACCGGTATTCCGCAATTTTCCCTCCACGCTTGGCTATTTACGCTTGCCTCAGCAATCGGCTGTTATTTTGGGGCAAAATGCTCGCTGCTGCCAATGTTCCGCATTCCGATTAAAATGGTGAAGGTAAATGCCCAGCAGCCATTAAGGCAAGATCCCGATAAAGCCAAACGCCGTTTTCGGCTTGGAATGCTGGTCTTTTTCAGCTTTTTAGCGTGGGCAATGTTTACCCTGTTTAACTCGCCGAAGCTCGGCTTTGCGATGTTGTGCGGCTTAGCTTTTGGATTGCTGATTGAACGGGCGCAGATCTGTTTCACCTCTGCCTTTCGGGATCTGTTTATCAGCGGCCGCACCACGATGCTCAAAGCGATTATTTATGGTGTAATGGTCGGCACGCTGGGGGTGTATAGCTATATTGCGATTGGGCTTGAACCGAAAATTATGTGGGCAGGCCCGAATGCGATTCTCGGCGGGCTATTGTTCGGTTTCGGCATTGTGTTAGCCGGCGGCTGCGAAACGGGCTGGATGTACCGTGCCGTTGAAGGTCAGGTGCATTATATGTGGGTCGGGTTGGGCAATATCATCGGTTCAACCTTGCTCGCACTGGTTTGGGACGATATTGCCCCACACCTTGCACTCAATTACGATAAAATCAATCTGCTCAATTCTCTCGGCACAATCGGCGGCTTAGTGGCAAATTATGTGCTGCTCATTCTTTCCCTCATTTTAGTGCTTTGGTGGGAGCAACGTGTCCTACAAAAACGTCTGGCAAAATAAGGAAATGATTATGTTGGAACAACACCAATCTAGCGAAATAATACCAACCTACCGGCTGGATATGACCGGCGAGCCTTGCCCCTACCCTGCGGTCGCTACCCTTGAGGTAATGCCAACCCTTGCAAGCGGTGAGATCTTAGAAATTATTAGCGACTGCCCCCAGTCAATCAACACTATTCCCATTGATGCCAAAAATCACGGCTACCAAGTGTTATTGATTGAACAAGACGGCCCGACCATTCGCTATTTAATTCAAAAATAATTTGCATATTTTTCCCCAAAACAGACCGCTTGTAACTGCTGACAAGCAGTCTGTTAAGTGAAAATTTGGTAATATCAAGCGTTCTTATATTGACAGTTGCTAGCCCATTTGCGATTAGCCCCAAAACCGATATAAGATCGAACGACAGGTGTATATGATAGGTAGCCGAACAATTTAAGTATAAGGCGCACTCGTCAAGCTCAAGATCTCATATTTACGCTGCATAAAATCAAAAAAGAAAGGACGCCAAACGGCGTCCTTCACATTCTCTTGCTATTTTGTACATTCACAACAAAAGCGATTATAAATTCACCACATATTTACCCACGCCGAGTTCGTCCTCTTTGCGAGTGCGGTTAATGACGCTTTGGGCGGATTCAATCACTCGTAGCCCCATTTCATCTTCGGTACGCACAACTTCTCCCCGCAGTGAGTTGGTGTAAACATCGGTAATTTTGACATCGACAAATTTGCCGATCATCTCCGGCGTCCCTTGGAAATTGACAATACGGTTTGTTTCTGTGCGTCCGGTCAGCTCCATCAAATCCTTTTTGGACGGCCCCTCCACCAAAATACGTTGTTCTGTGCCAAGCATTAAGCGGCTAAACTGCATTGCTTGGTGGTTAATCCGTTGTTGCAGGCGGTAAAGACGTTCTTTTTTCTCTTCTTCGCTCACATCATCAGGCAAATCCGCCGCCGGTGTGCCGGGACGTGCCGAGTAAATAAAGCTAAAGCTCATATCGAAATTCACTTGCTCGATGATTTTCATTGTCTGTTCAAAATCTTCCGCCGTTTCACCCGGAAAACCGACAATAAAATCTGAGCTGATTTGAATATTCGGGCGAGCCTCACGCAATTTACGAATAATCGCCTTGTACTCCAATGCCGTATGATTACGTTTCATCATTGTCAGAACCCGATCCGCTCCGCTCTGAATCGGCAAGTGTAAGAAGCTCACCAGCTCCGGCGTATCACGATAAACCTCAATAATATCATCGGTAAATTCAATCGGGTGGCTGGTGGTATAACGTAAGCGGTCGATACCGTCAATCGCCGCCACCAAACGTAAGAGTTCCGCAAACGTACAAATATTGCCGTCAAAGGTTTCTCCACGGTAGGCATTCACATTTTGCCCGAGCAAATTGACCTCCCGAACGCCTTGCTCGGCAAGTTGGGCAATTTCAAATAAAATATCATCAACCGGACGGCTGACTTCTTCCCCCCTTGTGTAAGGCACGACACAGAATGAGCAATATTTATTACAGCCTTCCATAATCGAGACAAAGGCAGTCGGTCCTTCTGCACGAGGCTCAGGCAAGCGGTCAAATTTTTCAATTTCCGGGAAACTGATGTCCACTACCGAGCTTTTTCCGCCACGGATTTGGTTGATCATTTCCGGTAATCTGTGCAAGGTTTGCGGCCCAAACACAATATCGACAAAGGGCGCACGCTGGCGGATATGTTCGCCTTCTTGCGAAGCCACACAACCGCCGACCCCGATCACGAGATTCGGTTTATTCTTCTTGAAATTTTTCCAACGCCCAAGCTGGTGGAATACTTTTTCTTGGGCTTTTTCCCGAATCGAGCAGGTGTTCAGTAATAATACATCTGCTTCTTCGGCATTTTCGGTCAGTTCAAAACCGTGCGTACTGTTGAGTAAATCCGCCATTTTAGACGAGTCGTACTCGTTCATTTGGCAGCCCCAAGTTTTAATATGTAATTTCTGTGCCATTTTCTCAATCATCTTGTTCGATCAGTTAAAAATAAAAGCGTAAAGAGTATGCCCTTTACGCTGAAAATCGGCGACATTTTAGCATAATAAATACAAAAACCACGACTTTTTGTCGTGGTTTTGCCAATTAAATAAAGTGATTATTTTGCTAATGATAACACTTCGCTCTCACCGGCAACCACTTCACCGGACAATTTTTGCAAGTTGCTGATTTCATCCATATTTGAAATCACAACCGGTGTTAAGACCGATTTTGCTTTTTCTGACAATAACGCTAAGTCAAATTTGATAATCGGATCACCGACTTTCACTTTCTGACCTTCTTCGGCAATACGGGTAAAGCCTTCGCCTTTTAGCTCGACAGTATCAATACCGAAGTGAACAAAAAGTTCGATCCCGTCTTCCGATTCAATGGAGAAAGCGTGATTGGTTTCAAAAATTTTACCGATCACCCCATTCACCGGTGCAACGATAGTGTCGCCATTCGGGCGGATTGCAATACCATCACCGACGATTTTCTCGGAAAAAACCACATCAGGCACATCTTCAATATTTACAATTTCACCTGAAAGTGGGGCATAAATTTTCACTTCTTTCGGTGCAGCATCTTTTTTGCCACCGAATAATTTGTCAAAAATTCCCATAATTTAGTCTCCATTACTCAATGAATAAATTCTCGTATATTTTATACGAGAATTTTAATTTTGTATCTGAATTAGTTCAAATTTTGGTAAAAGTCATTCACCAGTTTTTCAATATCGGCTGCCGTTGGTTGTGCTAATGCCTGCTCGGCAAGTGCTTTAGCGTCCGCATAGTGAATACTTCTCACTAATTTTTTGACGTGCGGTACGGAAATAGCACTCATACTAAATTCGTCTAATCCCATTCCCAGTAATAACGCCGTAGCACGCACATCACCGGCAAGCTCGCCACACATACCCGTCCATTTGCCCTCGGCGTGAGAGGCATCAATCACTTGCTTAATCAAGTTTAATACGGATGGTGTCAGAGGGTTATAAAGGTGAGCAATAATTTCGTTGCCACGATCAACCGCAAGGGTATATTGGGTTAAATCGTTAGTGCCGATACTGAAGAAATCGACCTCTTTGGCAAGATGACGGGCATTTACTGCCGCAGACGGCGTTTCAACCATTACCCCGATTTGCAGATTTTCATCAAAGGCTTGACCTTCATCACGCAACTGCTGTTTTAGCTCGGCAATAATCCCTTTTAATTCACGGATCTCTTCCACCGAGATGATCATCGGGAACATTACCGCTAATTGCCCAAAGGCTGATGCCCGCAAGACCGCACGTAACTGGGTGTCTAAAATTTCACGGCGAACCAAGCCGATACGCACCGCACGCCAGCCCAAGAACGGGTTCATCTCTTTTGGTAGATCAAGATACGGTAACTCTTTATCGCCACCAATGTCCATTGTACGCAAGACAA
Organism: Muribacter muris; assembly: GCF_004569585.1. NCBI lineage: Bacteria > Pseudomonadati > Pseudomonadota > Gammaproteobacteria > Pasteurellales > Pasteurellaceae > Muribacter > Muribacter muris. The sequence continues at coordinate 120,058 of NZ_SPPA01000001.1, forward strand.
CCAACTTACCTTGCATTGCTTCCACAATTTCTTTGTAGGCTTGGAATTGCTCTTCTTCGCTTGGCAGATGGTCGCGATCCATAAACAAAAATTCGGTACGGTATAAACCTACCGCCTCGCCGCCGTTACGCAATACGCCGTCCACATCACGGATTGTGCCGATATTACCCGCCACATCAATACGATGTCCGTCCAAAGTTTCCGCCGGTAAATCTTTTAATTTGGCTAATTCCGCTTTTTCTTCGGCGACTTTATTTTGCAACGCCTCAGCCGCCGCTAATTGCTCCGCAGACGGATTGATATGTACTTCATTATTGATCGCATCAAGAATTAAGGTATCGCCGCTATTGACTAATGTGGTTACGTTATTAGTGCCAACCACCGCCGGTAACTCAAGGGAACGTGCCATAATTGAGGTATGAGAGGTGCGACCGCCAATATCGGTTACAAAACCTAACACTTTATCTAAATTCAGTTGTGCGGTTTCAGAAGGGGTTAAATCGTAAGCCACGAGAATGACTTCTTCTTGAATATCGCCTAAATCAATAATACGCATACCTAAAATATTGCGTAGCAAGCGGTTACCGATATCACGAATATCACCGGCACGCTCTTTTAAGTATTCATCATCAATTTCAGCCAACATAGAGGCTTGCATTTCAATGATCTTATGTGTTGCAACATCTGCCGTTACTAAATGCTCTTCCACATAAGCTAAAATTTCTTCCTCTAGCTCTTCATCTTCTAAGATCATTAAATGACCTTCAAAAATGGCTTCTTTTTCTTCGCCTAAGGTACGTCTGGCTTTCTCTTTGATTGCAGTTAATTGTGCCGCCGCTTTTTCACGACCGGCAAAAAATTTCGCTTTTTCCGTCTCAATTTGATCGGCTGTGATTTTTTGCGTATTAAGGACAATCGGCTCTTCTTTGAGAACGAGGGCTTTACCGAAAACAATCCCCGGTGAAGCCGCAATACCTGTAATCATAATTTAATCCTTACTTGAGGGTAATGAGTTAAGCTAAAATAACATAAAACGACTTTGCTGACGGCTTGATTAAGCCTAACAAAGTCGTTATGTTCAACGGGAAAACTATTCTAAGGTTGGGATTAAATCCACTAAGAAATCCACCGCTTTTTGCTCGTCTTCACCTTCAGCTGAAATTGTGATTACCGTACCTTGAGTTAAACCCAATGTTTGAAGCTTAAATAAGCTCTTTGCACTGGCACTTTTACCGCCCGATGTTACCGTAACATCAGAAGCAAAGCCTTTTGCTGCTTTCACAAACTCTGCTGCCGGGCGAGTGTGTAAGCCGTTTGGTGCAATAATGGTTACATCTTTTGAGTACATAGTAAGTTCCTCTTAAAAATCAAATAGTTAAATAAATTCATTTATTAACGGCATCCCTTTACCGCAAAACATTGCTAACTTTACTACAAAATGAAGTTAAAAACACGATAAAAACAGCTCCGATAAGCAATTTCTTCAATCATATTCGTATTTATTTTCATCAATGAAGAAAATCATTTGTTTCGTGTCAAGATTTCTGCCGTTGCTTTTCGCCGCCTTGAAATCTCTGCGACAAAGGCACAAAAATTGATTGCAATTCGGTTGAAAATCTTGTATTTATCAGCCTTTCTATTAAAAAACACAACTTCAATGAGTGAGGAGTAACAATGCAAAATGTAGGTTTTATCGGTTGGCGTGGTATGGTCGGTTCGGTGTTGATGGATCGTATAGTTACGGAGAATGACTTTGCCAACATCAACCCTGTTTTTTTCACCACTTCGCAAGCTGGTCAAAAAGCCCCGATTTTTTGCAACAAGGACGCAGGTGAGCTGAAAAATGCGTTTGATATTGCCGAGTTACAAAAATTAGACATCATCGTTACCTGCCAAGGCGGCGACTATACCAACGAGGTGTACCCCAAATTAAGAGCAACCGGTTGGAACGGTTATTGGATTGATGCCGCCTCCGCCTTGCGTATGGAAAAAGAGGCAATTATCGTGCTTGATCCGGTCAATCAGAACGTGATTGCAGAAGGGTTAAAAAACGGCATTAAAACCTTTGTCGGCGGAAACTGTACCGTCAGCCTAATGTTAATGGCAATCGGCGGTTTATTTGAACGTGATTTAGTCGAATGGGTCTCCGTTGCCACCTATCAAGCTGCCTCCGGAGCCGGTGCAAAAAATATGCGTGAACTGCTCAGCCAAATGGGGCAATTAGAACAAAGCGTGAGCGCAGAACTTGCCGATCCTGCGGCTTCGATTTTAGAGATTGAACGCAAAGTTACCGCTAAAATGCGTGCTGACGATTTCCCAACCGATAATTTCGGCGCAGCTTTAGGCGGCAGCTTAATCCCGTGGATCGATAAGCTCTTGCCGGAAACCGGACAAACCAAAGAAGAATGGAAAGGCTACGCCGAAACCAACAAAATCCTTGGGCTAAGCGATAATCCGATTCCGGTGGACGGTCTATGCGTACGCATCGGCGCATTGCGTTGCCATAGCCAAGCCTTCACCATTAAACTGAAAAAAGACCTGCCATTAGCCGAGATTGAACAGATCATCGCCGCCCATAATGAATGGGTGAAAGTCATTCCAAACGACAAAGAAAGTACCCTGCGTGAGCTGACACCGGCTAAAGTAACCGGCACATTAAGCATTCCGGTCGGACGTTTACGCAAATTGGCGATGGGAGGAGAATACCTTGCCGCCTTTACCGTGGGCGACCAATTATTATGGGGTGCGGCAGAGCCGGTACGCCGTATCTTAATGCAACTGGTTAAATAATCCAGACAAAGAAAAGGGCTACTCAAGTAGCCCTTTTTATTTATAAATTATTTAAGCGAATATCAATTAACATCTGATCTTGAGGCTGTGCCTGCGCTTTGGCTTGCTCATAAGCACTGCGTGCCGCTGTTTTATCGCCTTTCGCCAGTAAAATATCACCGCTGAAAACCTGTTTCCGCAGCGACCACGCCTGATCTTTTATCGGTGCAAGCATCTCCAACGCTTCATCAAATTGATTGAGCTGATAGGCAACCGCCGCTAAGCGAAAACGGATCACTGATTGTAAGGTGGCATCACCTGTCGCAGCCAGTGCCTGCGTTAAATATTGACGGGCAGCCTCAAATTCCCCTTTTGCTACCAACTGCTTCGCCTGCTCTAACTGCGTAAACACTGCATAGTTTGAGTTGCTGTGTTCGCTGATAAATTTATCTGCAAGCGGGGCGTTCTTCTCCGGATTTTGCAAATAGCTTTCCATCATCTGTTGATACTGTGCAGAGGTTTGCTGTGCCGTTTCAAGCTGATGTTTCTGCCAATAATTCCAACCGAAACCGGCAGCCGCCGCAATCAAGACTGCCACTAAAATCGGTGTGCCGTTTTGCTTAAACCAACTTTTGGCTTCTTCAAATTGCTGTTCTTCGGTTTTATTCAAATAATCGCTCATTTTTTACTCCTGTGAAAAACGGTCAGAAAGCTCGTTGATAAGCGTACTTTGTGCCACGGTAACTTGCTCGCTCTGCCCGAACAGATCTTTAATCACGACCGTGTTGTCTGCGACTTCGCTCTCGCCTAACACTAACGCAATTTTTGCGCCCAATTTATCCGCCCGTTTGAATTGTTTTTTGAAATTGCCCCCGCTAGTATGCAACATTACACGCAAAGTCGGCAACGCATCACGAATCGTCTCGGCAAGGCGGAACGCGGCTAAATCTGCACCCTCGCCCGAATGCACCAGATAAATATCTACCGCTCTCGGTAAGGCAATAGTCGGGTTCACTTCTTGCACAAGCAATGCCAAGCGTTCCATTCCCATTGCAAAGCCGACTCCTTCGGTTGCGTGCCCACCGAGCTGTGCGACCAAACCGTCATAGCGACCACCGCCGCAAACTGTGCCTTGCGCTCCCAGTGCGTCTGTTACCCACTCAAACACGGTTTTATTGTAATAATCCAATCCACGCACCAATTTTTGATTGATTTCGTAGGCAATTCCCATTGCATCTAAAATTTCGCACAAACGGTTAAAATGGGCTTTGGACTCGTCATCTAAAAAATCGTGTAATTTCGGTGCATCGTTCAACACCTGTTGGAGTACCTGATGTTTGGTATCCAAAATGCGCAATGGGTTAGTAGTTAAACGGCGTTCGCTGTCCGGATCTTGTTTTAAAACATCCAAATGCTGTTGCAAAAACGCCACTAATGCTTCACGATAGCGGGTTCTTACCTCTAAGCCGCCAATGGAATTGAGCTGCAATTTAACGTGCTGATGAATCCCCAATTTTTCCCATAAACGCGCAGTGAGCAAAATCAATTCTGCGTCCGCTTCGGCATTTGCAATCCCAAAAATTTCTACGCCTGCTTGGTGAAATTGGCGGTAACGTCCTTTTTGTGGGCGTTCGTAGCGGAACATCGGTCCGATATACCACAAACGCTGTTCCTGATTATAGATCCAACCGTGCTCAATCGCCGCACGCACGCACCCCGCCGTACCTTCCGGGCGAATCGTCAGGCTTTCTTCATCACGGACAAAGGTAAACATCTCTTTTTCGACAATATCCGTTGCTTCACCCACGCCACGTTTAAATAAATGGGTCGATTCAATAATCGGGCTACGCACTTCGCTATAACCGTAGCCGGCAAAGGTTTCACGGATAGTTTGCTCCAACCATTGCCATAATCGCGTTTCACTGGGTGAAAAATCATTCATTCCACGCACCGCTTGAATTGTTTTTGACACGCTTACTCCTAAATTTGCAAAAATATGGTTCAATCCGACCGCTTGTTAAGGCAATTAAAGTTGCTGAACATCAATGCGCTGATGCTGCGCCGCTACTCTGGCACGGATTTTCGCTTCTAATTGATCGATGAGTTTATCGTTTTCAAACCGCTCTTTTTGGCGGACACCGTCAAGGTAATAGCCGCTCATCTTGTTACTGCCGGTTACGCCTAAATCCGATACCAACGCTTCCCCCGGCCCGTTTACTACGCAACCGATAATCGAAACGTCCATTGGCGTAATAATATCTTCAAGGCGTTGTTCTAAGGCATTCACCGTACCGATCACGTCAAATTCTTGGCGGGAGCAGGTCGGGCAGGCAATAAAATTGATACCACGGGAGCGTATGCGTAACGATTTCAGAATATCAAAGCCAACTTTGATCTCTTCGACCGGATCAGCCGCTAAGGAAACCCGCAACGTATCGCCAATGCCTTCCGATAATAATAACCCTAAGCCAATCGCTGATTTCACTGCACCCGCACGAGCGCCGCCGGCTTCGGTAATGCCTAAGTGAATCGGTTGTTTAATCGCTTTCGCAAGTAAGCGGTAAGATTCGACCGCTAAAAACACATCGGATGCCTTTACGCTAACCTTAAACTGATCGAAATTAAGACGATCTAAGATCTCAACGTGGCTAAGTGCCGATTCCAATAACGCTTCCGGTGTCGGTTCGCCAAATTTTTCTTGGAGATCTTTTTCAAGGGATCCCGCATTTACCCCGATACGAATCGGAATATTTTTATCCCTTGCGCAATCAACCACCGCCCGAATCCGTTCCTCTTTGCCGATATTGCCCGGATTGATCCGCAAGCAATCCACGCCATATTCCGCTACTTTCAAGGCGATGCGGTAATCAAAGTGAATATCTGCCACCAACGGCACATTCACCTGTTGCTTAATCAGCTTAAAGGCTTCGGCAGCGTCCATTGTCGGCACAGACACCCGCACAATATCCGCCCCGACACGTTCAAGGGATTTAATCTGCGCAACCGTGGCTTCCACGTCTGTGGTGCGGGTATTGGTCATTGATTGCACGGCAATCGGTGCATCGCCACCAACAGGCACATTCCCCACATAAATTTTAGTTGATTGACGCCGAGTAATCGGCACTTCTTTTAACATTTTTCCCACTCAACAAGTTAGTTTGCTAAAGGTAATTTGAAACGCGCAACACGCCCATCGACTTTTAATGGCACTTGCTGCCCTTTGTAATAAATTTTCACGTTTGCCGGCGCACCGATAGTTAGGCGGTATTGTTCGTTATGATTAAACGTCAGCACCTCACCGGCATTGTAGAGCTTCTCCGCCAAGCGTTTGTTTTTCGCACCTCGCACGGTAATCCAACTCTGCCCGCCGATAATTTCGATCCGCAATTCATCGTTAATAACCGCTGCCTCGGGTTGCTCGCTATTCGCAACGGTTTGTTCCGCCTGCTCGGGCTGTTGTTGCAACACATTGATCGGCTCTGATGACGTACTTTCCTCTGTTGCAGACTCGGCTGCTTGAGGGACTTCGGTGGCATTTGCTGCCGGCTCAGTTTGTGTAGCTTCGTAGGCAGGTGTCGTATTATTAAGCACAATCTCGTTAGCACTTGGCTGAGAATTGGCTTCGCTTTCGCTGTTATTTGATGCCGGAGCAACCGTTTGATTTTCTGCTGCTACCACAGTGTCCGGCGGCACTGACTGGGTATTATCCTGAACCTGCACTGCCGGTATTTCGGTGTTACTCACTAACGCATCACGGCTGGCTTGATCTTTTTGATGCTCTTGCCACCACCACGCCAGCGTCATCCCAACCGCCGCCAGCAAAATCAGCCAAGTAATATTTCTCACCCAACGGCTTTGCGATCTAGGGTTAGCCGCTACTTTAATCGGCGCTGCCCGTTTCACCTCTTTAGGAATAGTAACTTCACCGTAATTGACTGAATCGATCAGGTTTTCCGGCAAACGTAGAAAGCGAACATAATTGCGGACATAACCACGGGCAAAGGCGGGCGGCACATTTTGTAAAATGAAAATATCATTTTCAAAGGCATCAATATGATTTTTCTTTAAATTGGTTTTTTGTGCAACTTCTTCAATAGAAAGCCCAAGCGCTTCCCGTGTATTTTTAAGTTGTTGACCTAGTGAAAGGTTCGCTGTTGTTTCCGTCATTGTCTTTCTGCTGAGAATTAAACCTAAAATAAGTTGGGCAGTTTAAAGGGCTATTGCCTGTTTTGCAATGCCGAACTGACCCAATTCCCTAAAATTGTGCGTCGTAAGCGGTCGGTTACGCCCGTTTTTTGCAAAATCAATAGGCAAACCGACCGCTTGCGTCGCTATTTTAGCGTGCCGCAATTTAAGCAATAGAGATAGCGGCTTTGCGGATCGTTAAATTTCGCCAGTTGTCCGAGTTGGCTTTCCATTCTTTTCGGTACGGATAGGCCTAACCAACTCACCATATTGCCGCCGATCTGGGCTTTGAAATCACGCATCAGTTGGCTGAGTAAATCATCTCTCTGCTCTACAATCCAATAGGTGTTGAAACGCTCAATCGCCGCTTTCCCTTTCGCCTTGCGTTTCTCGTTGATGAGGTCGATAAGCAGTTCGTGCGCATCGTTAAACGATCCGAGTTTATCAACCAGCCCTTTTTCTAACGCACTTTCTCCCAACCACACTTGACCTTGGGCGATTTTATCCACTTCTGCTGTGGTCATTTTCCGCCCACGGCTGACGAGATCTAAAAAGCGTTGATAGCCGTTTTCAATCCCGATTTGTATCACATCGCCCTGCTCTTTTGACAAGGTTTTGAACGCGGATTGATTGGCTAACGGCGAGGTTGCAATGCCATCTTCACTAATGCCGAGTTTTTTCGCGGTTTTCTCAAAGGTAACTGCCAATCCGAAAATACCGATTGAACCTGTTAAGGTGGTCGGTTGTGCCACGATTTTATCGCTGGTCGCCGCAATCCAGTAACCGCCGGAAGCTGCCATTCCGCCCATCGACACAACCACCGGTTTGCCGGCACTTTGTACATTTTCCACTTCTTGACGGATAAGCTCCGATGCCATCGCACTCCCGCCGGGACTGTTAATGCGTAAAATAACGCCTTTCACTTTGTCATCTTGACGGGCTTTTTTGAGCTGCGAAACGATCGTATCGCTGCCGGCAGTTTGATCGTCGCTGTCGCCGGTCATTATCGCCCCTTCAACATTGATCACGGCAATACGGTGCAAGCCCTCTTTTTCAAAGCGATTTGGTAGTTGGCTAACATAGTCGAAGAAATCAATACTGTTATAGCTTCCTTCGCTATTTTTGCCGAAGTGTTGCACCAAAATTTTCTGTATTTCCTGCTGGGTTAAAATGTCCGTAACCAACTGTTGCTTCAACGCATAGTGAGCATCATTGCCTTTTACCGCTTTGTACTCGGCAAGGAAACGGGCGGTCTCCGGCACAACATTTTCTGCCTTAATATGTCGGTTTTCGGCTATATCTTGACTCATATTCCGCCACAGTTTATCCAGCCAAAGCTGTGCATTTTGACGGGCTTCCGGCGACATATCATTACGCATAAACGGTTCGACCGCCGATTTATAAGTCCCGACACGGAAAATATGCGGCACGGCTTCAATTTTGTCGAACAAGGATTTGAAGTAAAGGTTACTGTAGCTCAAGCCGTGTAAATCCACAAATCCGGCACGGTTAAGGTAGATTTTGTCCGCATAGCTGGCAAGGTAGTATTGCTGCTGGCTGAAATAATTACCCACCGCAATCACCGGTTTTTGTGCCGTTTTAAAATCCTCGATTGCTTCGCCGATATATTGTAAGGACGGCATATCGCCTCCGTGGAAATACGCCAGATCTAATACTAAGCCTGTTACTCTGTCATCGGTTTTCGCCATTGCGATCGCTTGGACAACATCAAAGGTTGAAATTTTGAGCGGCTCTCTTTGACCGGTCAATTCTTCATTGATGAAGCGGTTAAACTCGCTAAATTCATCGTGATTATCGGCAAGGTAGCCGTCCAAATTCAGGGTTAATGCCCCCTGATCAATGATGATAGGGGCATTTTTCTTGTCCCCGCCGCTCATCACACTGGCTAAAGCAAATAAAACCAACACAAACAAAATAAAAAACAGGCTTAATACAAACTCACGGATACACCGAAAAACTTGATAAAGCCCTTTCAGCACACTCAACATTGCTACTCCTTCCACTCATGAAAAATCCGTGCCTAAACTACCACAAAACAGGGCGAAATTTAACAAAATATGCTATTCTAACTGCATTTTTTACCATTGACCCAGAGGACAGAATGGATACGTTAGATTTTTTACAACGCCGCCGTTCCACAAAAAAATTTGGTGAGCTCGCTCCGAATGCCGAGCAAACCAAACAGATTATTCAAGCCGGCTTGCGTGTGCCGGATCACGGTCGCCTCAAGCCTTACCAATTTTTTGTATTTGAAAAGCAAGGGCTGGCTCAATTAGCCCACTACTTAGAAGCCGCCGCCGTTGAACTTGGTTTAGGTGAAGAAGGGGTAATGAAAGCCCAAAAACTTAGCCGGCGTGCGCCAATGGTGATCGCTGTGGTCGCAAAAATCACCAAAGATGTCCCGAAAGTGCCCGCTTGGGAACAGATGCTCACCGCCGGTTGTGCCACCTATGCAATGCAGCTTGCCGCCAATGCGCAAGGGTTTGAAACCTGCTGGATCAGCAATAAATGGGTGAACGGTTCGGCACTCCGCCAAGCATTAGCGTGTCGGGAGCAGGATAAAATTGTCGCTCTTGTGATGATTGGTTCGCCGCTCGACCAAGAGGGCATTACCCTTGCCACTCAACCCGAAAATATAGACGGTTTTGTCGAGTTTATTCACTAATTTACATTAAAACGGTACGTTCCGACCGCTTGCATTACCGAAGGATACCTTATGCACCAAGATGCTCATCGCTACGAAGATTTAATCGCGATTTTTAACGATTGCTTTGCCGAAAGCTACAACACACGGCTGGAACGGGGCGGCGACTACCCGATCTACCTTCCCGCGTTTCTGGACGAAAATAACACCCCAAGCGAACGCCCTTACAATGTCATTTTATTTGCTCAAGGCTTTTATAGCAGCGGTCTGCACGAAATTGCTCACTGGCTGGTTGCCGGCGAAGCACGCCGTAAATTAGAGGATTTCGGCTACTGGTACGAGCCGGACGGGCGTTCCGCCGAGCGTCAGCGGGAATTTGAACAGGTGGAAGTCAAACCCCAAGCAATCGAGTGGATTTTAGCCACCGCCGCCAATTTCCGCTATTTTGCCAGCAGCGATAATTTAACCGGCGATGCCGGCGACAATTCCGCTTTCAAACAAGCGGTTTACCAGCAAGTCAAGCAGTATGCCGAAAAGGGGTTACCAAAACGGGCGGAGCAATTACGCCAAGCCCTTGCCCGTTTTTACGGTACGGAAGACCGTATTGACTTAACACGTTTCGATCTCTCTCGCATCTAGGAGCAACAATGCCATTTAGTGTGATTATTCCCGCCCGCTACGCCTCCAGCCGCTTGCCACGCAAACCGCTGTTGGATATTGCCGGCAAACCGATGATTCAGCACGTTTGGGAGAAAGCCCAACAAGCCGGTGCAATGCGGGTGATTGTGGCAACGGATCACCACGAAATCGCCGATATCGTTCAACAATTCGGCGGTGAAGTTTGCTTGACCTCTGCCCATCACAATTCCGGCACAGAGCGTTTGGCAGAAGTGATTGAAAATATGGCGATCGTTGATGATGAAATCATCGTGAATGTCCAAGGGGACGAGCCGCTTATTCCACCGGAGATTATCTCACAGGTGGCGGAGAATTTGGATCGCCATCAGGTCAATATGGCAACGCTGGCAGTAAAATTAACGACTGCCGAGGAACTTTTTAATCCGAATGCGGTTAAAGTTGTCGCCGATCAGCACGGAATGGCACTCTATTTTTCCCGTGCACCGATTCCGTTCGGGCGAGATACGTTCCCTGATTGCGATGATGAATTTGTACAACGCCAAAATTACCTGCGCCATATCGGTATTTATGCTTATCGGGCAGGCTTTATCAATCGTTATGTCGCTTGGCAACCGACCGTACTGGAGCAGTTAGAGTCCCTCGAACAGTTACGGGCGTTATGGTACGGCGAAAAAATTCATCTCGATCTGGCAAAACGTGCGCCGGCAGTCGGGGTCGATACGCAAGCGGATCTTGAACGGGTACGGAAAATTTTTGCCGCTCGTGGATAATACAAGCGGTCGGTTAGGCTTACATTTTTGTAAAATACGTTTCGGTATTTGGCACTTTTATCATAATGGAGAATTTTATGTTAGGTAACATTTTAGGTTAAGTGGCATCATCAGTATTAGGCGGTGGTGAAGGTCAAAACAAAGCGATTCAACTTATCCAAGCCCTGCTACAATCACAAGGCGGCGTGCAAGGTTTAATTGAGAAATTTCAACAAGGCGGTTTAGAGCAAATCGTCAAATCGTGGATCGGCAACGGTGAAAATTTACCGATTTCCGTTTCGCAAATTTTCGATATTTTCGGAAAGCAAAACATTGACAACGCCGCCGAAGACGTCGGTATTGCGCAAGAAGATGCACCGAATTTACTCTCCGAGTACTTGCCGAAAATTGTCGATACACTCAGCCCGAACGGTCAGTTAGATCTGGCTAACCTTGATACCGGTGCGTTATTGCAACAAGGCGCAAAAGCGGTGTTAGGCAAACTATTTAGCTAATTATCTATAACAAAGCCCTCAATAGTGAGGGCTTTTAGTTTAATCAATATTTTTTAACTCTTCGTCCGACAATATCTCTTTGCCGTCTTGATTATCCGTTTTTCCGTCTTTCACTTTAAAGTCTAGATTTTGGAAATAAGCCTCACGGAACGTGGTATAAGGATCTTGAGACTGTTTCAGCAATGCCCCTTGGTCTAATAATTTTGCCCGTTTATCAATCCCTTGTACACTGAATTTTGCCACTGTCCAAGGCATTGTCAGCATTGAAAGGGTCGGATAAGCCGTATCGACAATCCCGCCGAGATCTTGACGAGGCGTTGCCGACCCGTAGCCCGGTAGCATCACATAAGGGCCTGTCGGGACATTATAACGCCCCAACGTATCACCAAAGGTACGGCGACCGTTTTCCAACTTCAAATCATCGGTTAGGCTGGCAAAATCAATCAAGCCGCCTAAACCGAAAATCGAGTTAAACCAAAAGCGGGTAAAATGCACCATCGCTTTTTTACCTTCCCCTTCAAGCAAGCGGTTCACAAAGCTGGCAGGTTCGTCCAAGTTATTCGCCACATTAACCAAGCCGGTTTTCACCGGACTTGGCACATAATCCCGCCACCCTTTCGCCACCGGTTCTAAGAGATAAGGGTCAAGATATTCGTAATTGACCTTCCACATCGCACGGTTAAACGGTTCAAGCGGATCGGCACGCTGCCCCGTTTCCGGATTGATGGATGACGAACAAGCGGTTAAACCAAACGCGGCGGTAACGAGTAAAAGGGAAAGCTGTTTTTTCATAGTTAATCTACTTTAAAAATGGGTTACTTTTTTTCTCACGCCCAATCGTAGTATGAGCGCCGTGCCCCGGCAGGATAATAAAATCATCATCCAAATCAAACAGTTTGGTGCGGATTGTGTCTAATAATTGCGATAAATTCCCCTGATAGAGATCCGTGCGCCCGATGCTGTTTTGGAACAACACATCACCGCTAAAGGCAATTTTATTGGCAAAATCAAAAAAGCCGATATGCCCCGGTGCGTGTCCCGGCAAATGCCGTATCTCAAAGTGCAACTCGCCGACTTTAATTTGCTCGCCTTCATTCAGCCAGTGATCCGGCAAAAAGCCTTTCACCACCGGTAAGCCATAATTTTGGCAAATTTGAGGCAGTTGCTCAAAAAGCGGTTGATCCGCTTGGTGAGAGCCGTAAACCTCAACGCCAAAATAGGCTTTCAACGGCTCGACCGCCATAATGTGATCGAGATGCCCGTGGGTAATCAACAATTTTTCAACCTTGAGCTGCTGCGATTCAACAAACTGAATAATTTTGTCTGCCTCATCGCCCGCATCAATAATCGCTGCATTTTTTTGGTTATCCCAAATCACGCTGCAATTTTGCTGAAAAGCCCCGACCGGAATAATTTGCAAATTAAACATAACAGCCTACCGCTTGCATTAACCCCGCCACGTCCGCACCGGCCCGGTATCAACGTGGACAAAATTACTACGAGGGTAATAGCCGACCCCGCCGTTACTTAACCCTTCCGCTGCGGCTTTAATTTTTGATAACGGCACGCCGTCAATGAAAAAATCCACCGCTTTGCCTTGAATATGATAGCTGTTGCTGGCAACGCCACGGCTACGTCTGCGCATTCTCGCATTGGTTTGTGCCGTGCGATAACCACTTAATACGGCAATTTCCGAATTACGTAAACCGAGGCGGGATTGGATTTGAGTGAGTTTGAAAAACAGATTTGGATCGATAGCCTTGACTTGGTTGGTATGGCGATCACGCATAATGTAGTTTAATTTGCCCAGTGTTGACGGCGAAAAACCGCCCTTTGAGTATTGGGCAATAATACTTTCGCCCGTATTCACGTTACGCAGACGCAGCGAAAGCGGACGAGGGGTCGAGACAATCGCCATTACCGAGCTGGGTAATATCGCAGCTCCCAGTGCAATACCGCCCAAAGAAAGCCATCTGCGGCGTTGTAAATTTGGTTGTTCCATTAATTCTCCTAGTGTTGATAATTAATGATCTAACGTAAATATTCTCCTTACTATTCACGATAAACCATTAAGCTGTGGATCTTAGTGTTTGAATCAAAAAGAAAGTTCCGAGAAGTCGCAACACTTCTCGGAAAATTCTGTCAGTTAAATCATTGTTCGGATCTTCGCCCAATCCAATGTCGTACGTGGCAGGTTTTTATCGAAACGGTAAATATCCGGTAATGTATGGACTTTGCCGTTTTCAACCCACGCCGTAACATAGTAGAGATAAACCGGATTATCCGAACGAATCGGGGCAGAGGTGGTTTTCTTACTTGCTAGTACGCCTTGTTTCTTCTGTTCAGACCAACCGGACTCTTTTAGCAACAAAGTTGCCAGTTCATCGGCTTTAGCGACCCGTACGCACCCCGAGCTTAACGCCCGATCGTTTTTGTTAAAGAGACCACGGCTCGGCGTATCGTGTAAATAGATCGCATCGGAGCTTGGCATATTGAATTTATAACGCCCTAATGCACTGTCATCACCAGCTTTTTGGCGGATATGGTACGGAAAATTTTTCTCCGGACTGTCGTAAGCCGCCCAGTTGATGCTGTGCGGATTGACCTTGTTCCCTTTGCTGTCAATAATCTCATAGCCTTTGCGATCAACATAACTCGGATCTTTACGCATTTTCGGCACGAGATCTTTATTTTTAATGCTTGCCGGAACGTTCCAAGGCGGATTGACTACCACATTGCTCAATTTACTGTACATTACCGGCGTGCGACGTTCGTCCCGCCCAACAATCACTTTTGATTGTAAAACCAATTGACCGTTCCGGAAATAGTAGAGCTGATAGCTCGGAATATTGACGAAAATCCCGTTGCTAAAACTTGGAATAAGGCGTAAACGCTGGGCATTCAACGCCAGTTTTGCAAAATTGGCACTCGTTCCGCCCGCTTGTGTTGCACTATCCTCCGCCGCATTTTTTCCTTTTTTGCCTTTTTTCGCTTTAGTCGTTGCCATCGGTGCACCGGAGAATAAGCGTTGTACCGTTTCTTGATAGATATGATTACGCGGCACTAAGTTTGCCACAAACTGCCCTACCGAGCCGTTTTTAACCGCTTTTACCCAACTATCAATATGGGCTTGTGCCGGTGATTTTGTGCGGTAACTGCCCAAGTTATACAGCCAGCTATTCGCATTCGCCAACACATTTTTGTTGTAGTATAAATAGTCTAAAAAGCTATCGGTTAATAAAATATCTTTTGCCAAGCCATTTGGTGCATTCAGAATTTGTTGTAATGCTTTTGCCGCTTTAGCCGATACACCGCTTGCCGCAAACGCCGCATACTCTTTTAAGAAGATCTTTTCTGCACTTTTATCCTGCCACATCGGCATAAAATTGTTTTCGGCATAAATTTTCGCTGTACCAGCTGCTAACTGTAACTGGTTAGCTCCGATCTCCTGCTGAATGCGTTGTTGTGTCTCTGCCAGTTGCTGTGCTTTTAAGCGTTTTTCTTCTTCCTGCTGAAAAATATTCTCTGCCTGTTTTGCCCACTCGGCAGCCCGTGCTTGCTGTGCTTCAAAACTAAATTGAGGTAACACGTTATCGGTAGTCGAAACCGGCGAACTGTCCGCTGCCGGTAAGGCATTCACCACCTCCGGCACGCTTTCCGCCACCGCCACACTTGATAATACAATAAAAGGTAAAAACGTGAGTTTTTTCATTCTTTTTGATCCAAATTGTTATATTTTTAATAAAACAGACCGCTTGTTGCGGTCTGCAAAATGTCGCATTATATACGATTTTATTATTTTTTATCAATTTCTAACCAATCGACCATCATTTTTTCCGTTTCTTTGAGGAAGAAATCCGGTGCTTCATAGTCTTTCGGTAGCTGATCCAAATCTTTCAACGGCTTTTTACCTTCCCGTTTAAAGCGGGCATTGAGATCTTTCAACCGCTTGGCATCATCGGCTTTATTTTCCGCTAAACGTGCTTTTAAATTCAGCGAGGTAAATTTACGCTCATCACGCGCTTTACGAATGCTGATATCCTCATTTAAAACAATAAACTCCGGATCTTTAGCAATCCGCTGCTGATGTTTTTCCGTGAGTGCCGCCACTGCGTTACGAGCTTGCCCGAGTTCTTTATAATTTGCCGCCGGAATTTTATCCCAAGGTAGCGCATTATCTTCAAAACTTTCGCCGGTTTTCTCCGCATTGATAATTTCAGGGAAACGAATATCTGCCTCCACCCCTTTTAACTGGGTACTACCACCGTTAATCCGGTAGAATTTTTGAATGGTATATTGAATAGAACCGAGCGGCTCTCTGTCTAAATCATACACGAAATTCAAAGAGCGGCTCTGTTGTACCGTACCTTTCCCGAACGTTTGCTGCCCGACAATAATCGCTCGATTATAATCCTGCATCGCCGCTGCGAAAATCTCTGAAGCCGATGCACTATGGCGGTTAATCATCACCATAATGTTGCCGTCATATTGCACGCTATTATCCGGATCTTCGTGAACTTTAATGCGGTTAAAGGCATCACGCACTTGCACTACCGGCCCTTCTTTAATAAAGAGCCCGACTAATTCAATCACTTCCGTTAATGAACCGCCGCCGTTTTCACGCAAATCAATAATCAGACCGTCTGCTTTTTTGGTCTTCATTTCTTTCAGTAATTTACGCACATCATCGGTCAAGCCAATATAGAAGCCCGGAATTTTGATAACGGCGATATTTTTACCCTCGGTTTTCGTTACCGTTAATTTTGCGGCACTGTCTTCAAGACGGATTTTATCCCGCACCAATGTTACAATTTTACTTTTACCGCCTTTTTCCGGTTCGATTTCGAGATAAACTTTTGTGCCTTTTTTACCTTTGATTTTGTCGATAATATCATCTAAACGCCAACCGACCACATCTTCAATTTTATTAGCAGACTGCCCGACCCCGATAATTTTATCGTTTACCCGAATTTTTTTGCTACGGGCCGCCGGTGCGCCCGGCACTAATGATTTAATCACCGTTACATCATCTTCCATTGTTAAAGTTGCCCCAATGCCTTCAAGGGAAAGGTTCATACTTTCTTGGAAACGTTTTGCCGCACGCGGTGAAAGATAACTGGTGTGCGGATCGATTTCACGGGCAAAGGCGTTCAAATAGGTTTGTAAAATATCGTCCGCTTTATTTTGAGTCAGGCGTTTAATCGCTAGGTTATAGCGTTTAACGAGCGTCTTTTTGATTTCCGGCCATTTTTTATCTTTTAGATAAAGGCTGATAATGTCATTTTTAACCCGCTGTTCCCATAATGTGTTCGCTTCTTCGAGGGTTTGAGGGAAAGGCGCTTTTTCACGATCATTTTCAATCTGATCATCGCCTTTTAAATCCGGTTCGTGATCCAAAAGCGATAACGCATATTTATAACGTTCATAGCGGCGTTTGGTCATCAGATCATAAATCTCAAAGGCACTGTCCAGTTTGCCTTCATAAAGTTCATCATCTAATTTTGTGGCATATTTCGCCCGCATTTCCTCGACATCGGAGGCTAAAAAGGTATTATGCGCGCCGTCAAGCCAATCAATATAACGATCAAAAATCTTGCCGGCAAAGGCATCGTCTAAGATGAATTTATGATAGTGCGATTGGGTTAAACGTGCGGTAACACGCTTTGCCGATAAGCTGTGTTGAGGGGTGGGTTTGGGAAGAATTAGCTCGCTCGCTTTAATCGTTGGCTCGACCGCAACTACATTTATTGCCGAAAAAAGCCCAACCATCAACGTGCTAACCATCTTTAATTGATACTGTTTCATAAACATTCCTGCTTTCACTCGGAAAACTATTTTCTGCCTTTACCGAATTTACTCTCCAATGCGGCTAAACTCTCTGACGATGCTTTTGGTGCATCGGCGTGTTTTCTTGATTCCGCCCGTTTTTTTGCATTCTCATCACGCGCTTTTTGTTTAAAAAACGCTTTACGCTCTGCTTTGCGTTTCTCTTTCATCTCTTGAGCGCGACGTTCTGCGTATGCGGCTTTCGCTTCGGCTAACGACGTTGCGGCGTGCTCGGCTTGTTGGGCATCTACTACACCGGCTTCATTCCCTAAAAGATCCACACGCGTCGCCCCTTCACGACAGGCGTGTAAATAACGCCAACCCAGCGTATAAGTCCGCAGAGCTTGACGAAGGGCGGTTTTACTGACTTTCTCATCGGCTGCCAACGCTTCGGCTAAATCTTGGAAAAGCCCGATTTTTAACGGTTTCGCTTCCCCTTCCGCCACAAAACAGAGCGGAAATTTTTCACAGAGATAGGCAATCACTTCTTTCGTTGAAAGGCTGTTTTTTTGATTTGATTGTTGTACTTCAAGTTGTTCAGACATAGTGTTTTCCATTGATAAATAACTGGAGACAGGTTTACAAAAATAGTCGTTACTATATTTGATTTGGCGGATTTCGTCCATAGCCTCAACGGCGTTAGACAACGATAAAACGCCGACTTTTGTAAAATTTCTTAAAATTTAATTTGCGTTCAATCAACATAAATGGTCTAATTCAAATCGGTGGTGAAATAGTCGCCACCTTTGTTTTAATTTATAAAGGATAACTTATGTCAAAGTTAATCGGCACTGTTAAGTGGTTTAATTCTGTAAAAGGATTTGGTTTCATTGCACCTGAACAAGGCGGCGATGATGTATTTGTGCATTTTTCTGCAATCATTAGCGAAAGCAGCTACCGCAATCTCAAAGATGGCGATAAAGTTGAGTTTGAAATGCAGCAATCTGATCGTGGCGCATCCGCCCTCAATGTTAAAGTGATTTAATCCGCAATTATCCGGCTACCATACCAAAAACGCTGTTTAAGGCGGTTTAACGTCAAAAAGCCATTGGTCATACCAATGGCTTTTCAATTTAATTATAGATTTCTTAACGCTTCAATGCGTTTTTCTAACGGCGGGTGGCTCATAAAGAGTTCTTTACGTTTGCCGTTAATCATCATCGCATTCAGTGAGCCTTCTAATTCTTGCGGCTCGTGTACTCGCTGTAAACGTTGCAGAGCGGCGATCATTTTCTCTTTACCGACCAATTGGGCAGAACCGGCGTCCGCTCTAAATTCACGATAGCGGGAGAACCACATTGCAATCATTGTCGCTAACACACCGAAAATAATCTCCAACACCATTGAGACGAGGAAATAAATGCCGCCGCTTTGGCTTTCTTCACCATTATCGTTACGGGTGCTTGATACCGCCGTTGCAATCATTCGGGATAAGAAGATCACAAAGGTATTCAACACCCCTTGCAATAGGGTCATTGTTACCATATCTCCGTTGGCAATGTGTGCGACTTCGTGGGCAACCACCGCTTCCGCTTCGTCTTGGGTCATCGTATTGAGCAAGCCGGTACTCACCGCCACCAAAGAATTGCTTTTCGTTGCACCTGTGGCAAACGCATTGACATCTTGGGAATGGTAAATCGCGACATCCGGCATTGGAATACCCGCTTGTTGAGATTGACGCTTCACCGTTTCAACCAACCAACGTTCCGCATTATTGCGTGGCTCGGTAATAATTTCTGCGCCGACCGAGCTTAACGCCATTTTTTTAGATAAGAACAGGGAAATTAACGATCCCGCAAAGCCAAACAACAACGCCATAATTAAAATGCCGCCGGTACTGTTACCCGCAATGCCGGTTACGTTTAGAATAATGCCCAACACAATCATTACGGCAAAGTTGGTTGCGAGGAAAAGTGCAATCCGCATCATAATAGATAATTCTCCAATCGAGTTAAATTCATCAAATTCGGTCAAAACCGAGTCAGCAAAATAGGGACAATCCCACAAAAATTCAAGATTTTGACAACAATTATTCCCATAAATTTAACTGTTTTATGACTTTTTCTGCCGGAATGTGTACACTTAGCCCAATCAGCCGGATTTTCCGGTTTTGTCGGCGAGGCCAAATTTGAGCCAATAAATCGAAAAATGCCGGCAATGTTACCCCGCTCATCGTTCTTTCGAGGGTCGTTTGGCTAAAATCGTCAAATTTCAGTTTAATACTGAGCTTTTGATAGCTGGCAAGCGGTCGGTTCGGCTCATTTTTTTGCAAACGCCGCACCAACTGCTCAAAATGATCGGCGACAATCGCTTTCGCCTGCTCAAAGTCGGCAATATCCGATAGCAAGGTATTTTCAACGGCAATGGATTTACGCAGGCGATTTGCTTCCACCAAACAAGGATCGACCCCGTGGCAAAAATCCCACAACCGCTGCCCCAATTTACCGAAATGCTGATAGATAAAATGCGGATTGGATTGCTGAATATCGCCGCAAGTGGAAAACCCCATTTGTGCCAGCTTTTCATTAGTAACTTTGCCTACCCCCGGAATTTTCTTGAGTGGCAACCTTTCAATAAATGCCGACACTTGTTCGGGCGTAATCACAAACTGCCCGTTCGGTTTATTTTGCTCGGAGGCAATTTTGGCGAGGAATTTGAGCGGTGCAACGCCGGCAGAGGAGGTCAGATGCAATTCCTGCCAAATGGCTGTTCGGATTTCCTGTGCAATCCAAGTTGCCGAACCGGCGCACTGCTCGCAATCGGTTACATCAAGATAGGCTTCGTCCAGCGAAAGCGGTTCGATAATCTCGGTATAACGGCGGAAAATATGGTGAATTTGTGCCGACACCTGTTTATACAGCGGCATATTTACCGGCAACAAAATAAGATTTGGGCATAATTTTACCGCTTGCGCTGTTGCCATTGCACTATGTAGCCCGAATTTTCTGGCTTCATAATTACAGGTTGCCAACACGCCTCGTTGGTTCGCTTTGCCGCCAACAGCCAGCGGTTTACCGACTAACGCCGGATTTTCACGCATTTCAACGGAGGCGTAAAAACAATCCATATCAATATGAATGATTTTTCGTACTCGACCGCCCATTTGCAATTCTCCGAAAGAAACTGACCGCTTGCAGTATAACAAATTAAACTGTATATAAAAACAGTTTAATTTCATTTTATAACGGTTAGAATTTCGGCAACAATAATAAAAAGGGAGAGGATTATGATTTACGGCTTACTGATTGCATTTGCCCCGCTATTTTTGGGCTACCTGCTGGTCATCAAACACACCGGCATTCTACATTGGATCAACCGCATCAGCCTTTACTGCCTTTATCTGATTTTATTGATAATGGGAATTTCCCTTGGGCAACTGGACGAATTGGCAACTAAGCTGCCGCAAATCGGCGCAACCGCCTTCGGTTTGGCTTGCATTTTGCACGGCAGCAATATTTTGGCATTAGCGATGTTTGACAAATATGCCCCAATTCCCCGCCAAACCCATCACGCCGAAGCATTGCCGTCCCGCCGAAAAGTTTTATGCGAATCGTTACAGCTCTGTTTTGCGGTGTTGATTGGGGGGATTATCGGCTTTTTCACCAAAGGCGTGGTTGATTTCCCGCTCTATTCCAGCACTTATGTGTTAGTGGTGATGATTTTCTGTGTCGGCATTCAGCTACGCAGCAGCGGTATTCCGCTGAAAGAGGTGTTTCTGAATAAACGGGGGCTTATTACCTCACTGATTTTTATCGTCAGCGGCTTAATCGGTGGCGTGATTGCAGCCTATGTGCTGGCATTACCGCTCGTCAAATCCCTTGCGCTCACCGCCGGTTTCGGCTGGTATTCCCTCTCTAGCGTACTGATCAACGATGCGTGGGGGGCAATGTACGGCAGCATCGCCTTTTTCAACGATCTGTTCCGAGAAATCTTCTGCCTGTTCGCCATTCCGTTTTTTATGCGGCAATATCCCTCGACAGCCGTCGGCTTAGGCGGCGCAACCTCATTAGATGCAACCTTGCCGATTATCCAAAAATCCGGCGGCATTCAAGTTGTACCACTGGCAATCAGTTTTGGTTTTATTATTAACCTTGCCGTACCGATTTTGATGTCGTTCTTTATAGGGTTATAAAAAACAAGCGGTGGCTTTTGCCATAAAATCTGCAAAAGCCACCGTTTACTTATTAACCTAAAATGATAAATTCTTATTTATCGGCTGCCAACTCTTTAAAAACCACATTACTTTTATTTACTTTAAAAATAAAGACTGAATATCCATTATGCTTTTCTACTTTTAATAAAGTAAAATGTTTTAAATCAACAGAAGCAAATGAATGCTTATTTTTTAAATACTTAAGTAATTGTGATTTTGCATATATCGGTGCTACTCGGCTATCTCTCGATCTATTTATGGTGTCCAATTTTGTTTCAATAAAATAAACCATTTTGCCATTCTCTTTTTTTAAAGAAACACCAAATGAATTAGCAACTGCCGGCATAATACTTAAAAAAGAGATTATGCCTATAACGTTAGAAATTATCGTAGTTTTTAGATTTCTTAATTTCACGTCCACCACCATTTGATTCAATCGGTATTCCGTTACTTATAGCATTTTTTTTCAGTCACGTCTGTACGCAATTCCTTTTTTAAGGTATCGGCTGCTGCCATTGTTTTCTTACTAATGCCCAGTTCTATTTGAACATATTTTTCATCTTTATTTATATCTGTTTTAGTCGCAATAACACCTTTTAATAGCGCCTCTGCAGAATTATGAATTTTTTCTAAATAGCTCAATATCACTTCCCGATTCGCGCTTTTGTTACCATTTTCTGTCTTAGTTGTTATATTTTCTCCATTTTCCATTTTAGTCGCTACATTGTCTGCATTCTCCGTTTTAGTTACAACGTTTTCGACATTGTCTATCACCTCTTCGCTGGTTACACGCTCTGAAAGGAATTTAGCAATATTTGCTTTTGCTCTTAGCGTCGCTTTTTGGGTTGCCATACGAATATCTTTGCGATCACCAAATTCAAGCTCAGCTTCGCCTGTTGCTCGAATTCTTGCAAATTCTCCATTTTCATCTACTTCATAGCTTACTCCCGTTACACTATCAACAATTTCAACTACTTCAGATTGTTCAGCCTCATTTTTTATCTGGGGAACAGGCTCTTGCTGTGCAGAAGTAATTGGTGAAAAGAGAGATAAGTAAACCGCACTTAAACTAAATAAGATTTTTTTCATTCTGATTTCCTCATTAAAAATAAATTCATCATTTAATACGTTAGTTCTATATCTTTTAAATTTAACAGATCAGCTTTAGTTAAATAGAGCTTAATTTTTACATTATTTTTCTTAGAATAAAAATAATATTGTCCACCCATCGAAGTAATATGAGGAAGATACAGAAGCAATATTGAATCATAAGCGCCTATTTCATAATAACTATCGTTATATACTTTTCTATCATACAATTGAGTTTTACTTCCATCTTTATTAATTAAACTTACTAGAATCCGCTTGTCACTTTCCACCCTAACTCCTTCCGTGAGCAAATTTTTAACCTTATAAAGTACACGACTTAAAATACTACGCTTCTCATCAGAAATATAAAATATATTTAATTGCTTTTTAGAATTCATATCTGATAGTTCTCTTACTTCAGCGCTATTTTTAGATTGGTTTATATCTAATAGTTTTTTAAGTCCTTCAATATAGGATTGATTTACACCAACACTCGCAGAAAATTCAAAAGGAAATAAATCAGAATTCTCTTCCGGCTTAAGTGGTTTTAATTTTTCAACAATTTCAATATCAATAATTTTTTTACCTTCCTGAATTGGCTTTAATAATAATTCTTCTGCAAGCGATTTATAATCATCCTTAGACTTTTCATTCGCCTCTTTTTTTTCAAAATGAGCTATTGCTTCCATTAAACTTGTATTATCAATTGCATTTTCAAGTACCGCAACATTCATTTCTTTTAATGTGCCTATCAGCTTTTGGCTCTCAATATCTACTTTTACGGATGCTTCATAGCCCCCATTAGGTAAACGGATATTCGATATAATCTCGATATTTTTTACATATCCGTCAGAATAACCGACTATTCTCTGTGTAAATTGCTCGTTATTTAATTCTTCTTTACTGACGATTGTTTCTCCAACGCTAAATTTAATCGCATTTGCCACTGCATCTTTTTTAGCTAATTCAGGTGTATTACCTACACCAGACGCCTCAAAAATTTTTGCTTGCGAGAACATACTTAAACCAAGTAATATCGAAGCATAAAGGGATTTTTTTATTTGCATAGTAACTCCAAATTAGTGGGTAATTTTTTGGCTATTATCATCTGACTTGAGTTTATGTTACAATCAACCCACTGTTGTTTTTTCTCCCCTTTTAGTTGGGGTAATGTCTTAATTGTTGGTAAAAATGAAAATAAACGAAAAAATCCGCCATTTGCGAGAAACAAAAAATTGGTCGCAAGAAGAAATGGCAAGTAAATTGAATATGTCCACTAACGGCTACTCAAAAATAGAAAGAGGTGAAAGCAAAATAAATACGGAACGGCTAGAACAAATTGCGAATATATTAGATATGGATATGCTGGAACTTATTTCGATAGGTGAGCGAAATGTGATGTTTTTTCAGGAAAGCGTTGTCAGTAATAGTTTAAATATAATGGGTTCTTCCCAAGAAATTGCGTTTGAAATTAAAAATCTAAAACAAGAATTATCCCATAAAGAAGAAGTTATTGAAATGCAGAAAAAAGAAATCGCAATGCTGCAACAAATTATCGAGCTACTTAAAAAATCTTCTACTCAATAACTTCGTACAAAATGATAAAATTCAAATCACAATAATTTTATTACCATAAAAAGACTACGTTTTAATTTAAGCTATTTATTTTTTATAAAAATTCCACCATTAACGCATTTCATTATTGATATTGAAAGATTACCCTTTCAGTAATTTTTCAATCACTCGGCTCACGGCAAAAAAACCGAAGGTTGCCGTTACCATTGTCGCTGCGCCAAAGCCGTTGGCACAGTTCATTGTGGCGGATATTTCACAGCCTTCGCTCATTTTCGGGAAAATCAGCGGTTGGGTGGAAAACACACACTCTACCCCGAATTTTCGCTGCGGATTACGGCTAAACCCGTAGTCTTTACGCAGTAAACTGCGTACTTTCGCTGCCAGCGGATCTTGAATGGTTTTGCTTAAATCGGTAATTTGAATTTGGGTCGGGTCGGTCTGCCCGCCTGCGCCGCCCGTGGTAATCAGCTTAATTTTGTGTCGCTTGCAAAAGGCGATAAGCGCAGCCTTAACCCGCACATTATCAATTGCATCAATCACATAATCGTACTCTTTCAGCACATAATCGGCTAAATTTTCTTGGGTGAGAAAATCATCAATAATTGCCACTTCACATTCAGGATTAATCAAGGCAATACGCGATTTCATCACCTCTGTTTTAAGTTGCCCGATATTACCGGACATTGCGTGAATTTGGCGGTTAATATTGGTTACACAAATATCGTCCATATCAATCAACGTCAGCCGCCCGATACCCGAGCGAGCCAAGGCTTCTACCGCCCAAGAACCAACGCCGCCAATTCCGATCACACAAACGTGCGCACGGCGTAATTTCGCCAGCCCCTCCGGTGTGTAAAGCCGCCCGATACCGCCGAAACGTTGTTCGTAATTATCTATTCTGTCCATTGTGTCGTCCGTTATTCAAATGGGGAGATCATAGCACGTTGTAGGTCTTATATGCCAAAGGGAATAATGCCGACACATTATTCCCTTGTTTCTCTCTAGCTACGCTGCTATTTTTTCCAGCCTTTTAACGCATCGGCAAAGGCGTTATTAGCAACGGTCTGGCGTGGCAAGCGGTCGGATTTCGGTGAATGTTTGCGAATACGATCGGTATTTGCATTTTTGTCAGTCGGCAGATCGTCCAACCGCATTGTCAGGGCGATCCGTTTACGCACAACATCAACTTCCAGCACTTTGACTTTCACGACATCACCGGTTTTCACCACTTGATGCGGGTCATCAACAAAGCGGTTAGACAACATTGAGATATGCACCAAACCGTCTTGATGCACGCCAATATAGACAAATGCCCCAAAGTTCGTTACATTGGTAATCGTCCCTTCCAAAATCATTCCCGCTTTTAAATCGCTGATCTCTTCTACGCCGTCCATAAAAGTGGCTGTTTTAAATTCGCCACGAGGATCACGCCCCGGTTTTTCCAACTCTTTAAAAATATCATTCACTGTCGGTAAACCAAAGGTGTCGTCCACAAAATCTTTCGCATTCAGTTGCTGAATTTGAGTAGCGTTTCCCATTAAATCGGCGAGGCTAAATTGGGTAGCGTTTAAAATACGCTCCACCACCGGATAGGCTTCAGGGTGAACGCTGGAAGCATCAAGCGGGTTCTTTCCGCCCAAAATCCGCATAAAGCCCGCACACTGTTCAAAGGCTTTCGGCCCTAGGCGAGGCACTTTTTTCAGCTCGGCTCGGCTGTTAAAACGCCCGTGTTCATCACGATAGGCAATAATATTTTGCGCTAAAGTTTTGTTCATTCCGGCAACTTGGGCGAGCAACGGTGCAGAGGCGGTGTTCAAGTCCACGCCAACGGCATTCACACAATCCTCCACGACCGCATCTAATTTTCGTGCCAGTTGGGTTTGATTGACATCGTGCTGATACTGCCCGACCCCAATCGCTTTTGGTTCAATTTTAACCAATTCTGCAAGCGGATCTTGCAAGCGGCGGGCAATCGACACTGCACCACGCAAAGAGACATCAAGATCCGGAAATTCATTTGCCGCCAGCTCGGAGGCGGAATAGACCGATGCCCCTGCCTCACTCACGACCACCGTTTGCGGCTGCCAATCCCGTGCTTGTTTAATCACCTCTTTGGCAAAACGTTCCGTTTCGCGCGATGCCGTGCCGTTGCCGATGGCGATCAGATCAACCTGATGCTTTTTACCGAGTGCATATAATATTTGCCCCGCCCGTACCGGATCGGTGGTGTGCGGGTAAATGGTCGCCGTATCAAGCAGTTTGCCGGTATCGTCCACCACCGCCACTTTCACACCGGTACGCAAACCGGGATCCAACCCCATTGTATTTCTTGCCCCTGCTGGCGCTGCCATCAACAACGCCGATAAATTCCGAGCGAAAACATATATCGCCTCTTGCTCGGCTTTTTCCCGTAGGGTTGCCATTAATTCCGTTTCCAAGTGGAGAGATAATTTGATTTTCCACGTCCAACTCACCACCTGACTACGCCAGTGATCCGCCGGCTGCTGTGCCGGTTGTACGCCCAAATGTTGGCGGATAATCTCTTCACAATAGCTAGTGCGGCTGCCCTCTTCCGCCTCCGGATCGGCATTGAGGCTTAACGATAAAATCCCTTCATTCCGCCCGCGAAACATCGCTAAAGCACGGTGGGACGGAACGGATTTAAAGGGTTCGCTATGGGCAAAATAATCCCGAAATTTTTCGCCTTCTTCGGCTTTGCCCTCAATTAACGTCGATTCCAAAGTCGCGTAAGCGGTCAGATACTGGCGTAATTTTGCAATCAGTGCCGCATCTTCAGCGAAACGTTCCATTAAAATATAGCGCGCGCCGTCCAAAGCGGCTTTGACATCTTCTACACCATTTTCGGCGTTAAGGTAGCCCTCCGCCACTGTTTCAGGCACTTGGCTTGGGTCATTCCAAAGGCTGTCCGCCAAAGGTTCAAGCCCGGCTTCAATCGCAATTTGCCCACGGGTGCGGCGTTTCGGTTTGTAGGGTAAATAGAGATCTTCCAGCTCGGTTTTACTTTGGGTCTGCTCAATTTTGGCTTTGAGTTCGTCCGTCAATTTGCCCTGTTCCTCAATCGAATGGAGAATCGTTTGGCGGCGGTCGTTCAGCTCCCGCAGATAAATGAGGCGGGTTTCAAAATGGCGTAGTTGGGTGTCGTCTAAACCGCCGGTCGCTTCTTTACGGTAGCGGGCGATAAACGGAATCGTATTGCCCTCGTCAAGCAGTCGGATCGCCGCTAAAATTTGCGAAGGATTGACCGACAGCTCGGCGGCAATCAGTTGGCTAATTTGTTGATTTAAAATCTCAGTCATTCTTTTTCCTTAAATGAAAATGCGGAAATAAATTTAAGGCGAGGCTTGCCCCGATAATCACCATCACGGCAAACATTAATTGGCTAAAGGCGATCTGTTCGCACAATAAAATATAAGCGATAAGGGCAGTCGAAATCGGAATAATCAATTCTAAAATTTGGTACGTTACCAAACCTTGTTTTTGGATAATATCGAACGTCAGCACCATTCCGACCCCAATGGCATAAATGCCGATCAGCATTAGCCCCACCAATAAGAAAAGGGAGATTTGGGAAAGTTCCGCCAGTTTGCCCGTTTGTTGGCTCAATGCCAAGCTGGTAATGCCGGTGGTGAGCGAGGTGATAAAGCTCAAACTGAACACGCTGAGTTTTTTATTCACCAATTTAACGATGACATTTTGCAGGTTGCGGATAAAAATAGACAGTAACAGAAAAAATGCGCCGAGCAGAAAATGGTCGCCCACCGCCATTGTTTTACCGTACAACACAAAGCCCAATGCGCCGCATAACGTCAGCGCACAGCCAATCCAAAAGGTTTTCTGTTTTAATTTCTGTCGCTCATCTTGGAAGAAAATCCCCGCCACCAAAATCCCGAAAGGCATTCCCAGTACACTGGAAATTGAGGCGGTTACCGCATTGGTTAATGCTGCGCCCTCCAACCAAAAATACATATTCACGCACATTAGCAGCCCGACACAGAAAGCGTAAACCAATAATAAGGGCTGACGGCGAAAATGGGTAAAATCGTGCCGATATTTTAACCACACCCAAATCAGCAGTGCCAATGCACCGACACAAAACCGCACGCCGTTATTATTCAACGCATCAACCCGTAAACTAAAATAACGCAGCAGCACAATATTCAATCCAATCGCAAACACATAGATTAGATTGATGAAAATAGGGGGCAGCGATTTGGACATAATCGGTATAAAATAGGGAATTTTGACAATTCTAACAAAAAGGGATCGGCTAATCTAATGAAAAAATACGATGTAGTCATCATCGGAGCGGGGGCTGCGGGGCTATTTTGTGCAGCGCAGCTCGGGCAAGGCGGCAAATCGGTACTGGTGCTGGATAACGGCAAAAAAATCGGACGTAAAATTTTGATGTCCGGAGGCGGTTTTTGTAATTTCACTAATTTAGAGGTTGCTCCCCAGCACTACATTTGCCAAAACCGCCATTTTGTCAAATCTGCCCTCGCCCGTTACACTAACTGGGATTTTATCGCACTGGTCGCCGGCTATGGTATTGCCTATCACGAAAAAGAGTTAGGGCAACTGTTCTGCGATGAAAGTGCCCAACAGATTGTCGATTTATTACAGGCAGAATGCGAGAAAGGCAAGGTTGATATTCAGTTGCGGCAAGCGGTCGTTTCCGTTGAAAAATTTGCAAACTTTTTCCAAATTCAGACCGCTTGTCATCGCTATCAAGCCGAACAGTTAGTGATTGCCAGCGGCGGTTTATCAATGCCGGCACTCGGCGCAAGCCCTTTTGGTTATAAAATTGCCGAGCAGTTCGGCATTCCCGTGATTCCGCCCAGAGCCAGCCTCGTGCCGTTTACCTGGAAAGAAAGCGACAAGCCCTTTGTTGCTTTATCCGGCATTTCACTGCCCGTGCGGGTGCAGAATCAAGGTAAAACCTTTTATAACCAAATGCTGTTTACACATCGGGGGCTATCCGGACCGGCAATCTTGCAAATTTCAAACTATTGGGAAACGGGCGAAACTCTCGATATTGATCTATTGCCCGATGAGACGATCGAACAGATTTTGCTTGAACTGCGTCAATCCTCGCCAAAATTGCAGCTAAAAACGGTGTTATGCCGCTATTTGCCGAAAAAATTAGTCGAACTCTGGTTTGAGCAACGCTGGCTGACCGACAAAATCATCGCCCAACTTAGCAAAGCCGATCTCGCTTTTTTAACGCAATTCATTCATCACTGGCAATTTTTACCGAACGGCACGGAAGGTTATCGCACCGCTGAAGTAACAATGGGCGGCGTGGATACGCGGTTTATTTCATCAAAAACATTGGAAGCACAAGGGGTTGAAGGGCTATATTTTATCGGCGAGGTGCTGGATGTTACCGGCTGGTTGGGGGGCTATAATTTCCAATGGGCATGGTCTTCCGCCTACGCCTGCGCCAATGCAATCTTGGATAAAAATACATAACTGGTTATCTTTACAAAAAAATGATTGAAAACTATTTACTGGATAATAAAACAGATTTACTATATATCCATACAGTTTTGTTATCTGGAAATCGTGTATGCTGACTCAACTCACTATCAATAATTTTGCAATTGTCCGCCATTTAGTGCTGGATTTAAACGAAGGAATGTCGGTGATTACCGGCGAAACGGGCGCAGGGAAATCGATCGGGATTGACGCTTTAGGACTGTGTTTGGGCTACCGCTCGGAAAGTTCGATGATCCGTAACGGTGCGGATAAGGCGGATATTAGTGCCACCTTTTTGATGCAGCCCGACAGCCCGGCATATCTGTGGCTCAAACAACACGAATTATTAGATGAAGACAATCCGCAAGAGTGCATTTTACGCCGAATGATCACGACTGAAGGACGTTCTAAAGCCTTTGTAAACAACCACCCATTGCCGATTTCTCAACTGCGGGAGCTAGGGCAATATTTGATTCATCTCAACGGTCAGCACGCCCCGCAACTTCTCTTAAAAAGCGATTATCAGCTTGAGTTGGTCGATAATTATGCCGACAATCACGCTTTATTAGCCAAAATGGCAACCCAATACGCACACTGGAAAACCTTGCACAAGCAGGTCAAAAATTTCCACCAACAATGCCAAGAGAACGAAGCCCGTAAGCAGCTTTTGCAATATCAGGTTGATGAATTAGATGAATTTGCGATTAAGCAAGGGGAATTTGAACAACTGGAAGAAGATCAAAACCGCCTCGCCAATGCGGAGCAGCTCACGGCACTATCTCAATCGGTTGTCGATACCCTTAGCGAAAACGAGTTGAATGTCGATTCAATGATTTTCCGTAGCATTCGGGATTTGGAAGAGTTGGCGGAAATGGATGAACGCTATCAATCGGCGCTGGAAATGCTAAACGAAGCCTTAATCCAAGTGCAAGAAGCCAGTTCCGAAATCAGCCAGCTTGCCGGCAATATTGAACAAGATCCCGCTTTATTAAATGAGATTGACGAACGTTTAAGCACCACAATGCAGCTTGCCCGCAAACATCAAGTGGCGGCAGAAGATTTATGGCAGCATCACCAAACCTTGCAGCAAGAGCTAGACGCATTATTGGCATTTGAGGATAATGAGGAACAGTTAATTGAAGCCGAGCAAGCAGCACACCAAGCCTGTGTCGCACTCGCCGAGCAAATTTACCTTAAACGTCAAACGGCAGGGCAAAAACTGGCTCAACAAGTTACCCGCCAAATCAAACAACTGGCAATGGAAAACGGCGAATTCTTTATTGATATTCAGCATAATACGGAAAAATTATCGCCCAACGGGTCTGATTTTGTGGAGTTTAATCTACGCAGTAACCTCGGGCAAAATGCCCAACCGTTAGCCAAAATCGCCTCCGGCGGTGAGCTGTCTCGTATTTCACTCGCCGTACAAGTGCTCACTGCGAATAAACGCTCTACCCCAACGATTATTTTTGACGAAGTTGATGTCGGCATTAGCGGCCCGACAGCAACCGTCGTCGGCAAACTACTGCGTAAACTAGGCAAAAAATGTCAAGTGTTATGCGTAACCCACTTACCACAGGTTGCCAGCCACGGTAATCATCACTTTAATGTGTCTAAATTTGTCGAAAATAATCAAACGGAGACAAAAATGCAACTTTTAGCGCCAAAAGAACGGGTAAAAGCCTTGGCAAGATTACTCGGCGGTTCAACCATTACGGATGCCGTATTAGCTAATGCGCAAGAAATGCTCAAATTATCCGAACTAGAATAACCGAATAAAAGCCAGTAGAATGGCACATTTATTTTCACGCAAATTAAAATGATGCAACTTGCCACCTACTCCGCTACCGAAAGTGTCTTACTTGAAAAAGCCCAATGGTTAATGGGCTTTACACTGGGCGAGATTGCTCGGCAACTGCACATCAATGTGCCGAGCGATCTTAAGCGGGATAAAGGCTGGGTAGGAAACTTGATTGAAACGGCACTCGGTGCAAAAGCAGGCAGCAAGCCGGAACAGGATTTTGCCCATTTAAAGATTGAATTAAAAACGATACCCGTTGATACCCAAGGAATGCCGTTGGAAACGACCTTCGTCAGCCTTGCTCCCTTAACCCAAAATAACGGTATTACTTGGCAAACCTCACACGTTCGCCACAAGTTACAACGGGTTTTGTGGATACCGGTAGAAGGCACACGCACGATCCCTCTCGCCACACGGCGCATCGGGCAACCGGTTTTATGGTCGCCTACCCCAGAACAAGAACGGCAATTACAGCAGGACTGGGAAGAATTGATGGAATTGATTGTGCTAGGGCGGCTAAACGAAATTAATGCCACGCTCGGCGAGGTAATGCAGCTCCGCCCGAAAGGCAGAAACAATCGTTCAAGGGCTGAGGCAGTCAATCAATTCGGTGAAAAAACCCAATCGCTGCCTTTGGGATTCTATTTGCGTAAAACATTTACCGCCGAGATTTTGCACCGCTTTTTACAGTCGCAAAATGAGATTAAACCGTTATAAAATAGCACAATAAATGATTTCCACAAGGTAGCTTCTATGTTATTGATCGACTTAGTCGGTTATGAATTAACCGCCGAAGAAAAAGAGATGCTGGCACATCCCTTTGTATCCGGACTGATTTTATTCAGCCGCAATTTCCATGACAAAGCCCAACTTCAAGAGCTTATACAATCCGTACGCCGACAGATCAAAAAACCGTTACTGATTACGGTCGATCAAGAGGGCGGGCGGGTGCAACGCTTCCGTGAAGGCTTTACCCAACTGCCTGCAATGCAATCTTTCCAAATGCTTAATGCCGATATTAGCGAACAAAAGCAACTTGCTCACGAAGCCGGCTGGTTAATGGCAGCAGAAATGTTTGCTTTGGATATTGATCTGAGCTTTGCGCCGGTGCTTGATCTCGGTCATTCCTGCAAAGCCATCGGCGATCGGGCTTTTGGCTCAGAACTTTCCACAATGCTGCCGATTGCCGAAGCCTTTATTGACGGAATGCTTGAAACCGGAATGGCAACCACCGGCAAACATTTTCCGGGGCACGGCAACGTGTTAGCCGATTCCCACCTCGAAACACCGTTTGATGATCGCAATAAAGAGACGATTTTCGCTCACGATCTGCAACCCTTTAAGCAACTGATTGCCAAAAACAAATTATCGGCAATTATGCCCGCTCACGTCATTTATACTCAATGTGATAATCAGCCCGCCAGCGGCTCGGCGTATTGGCTCAAAACCGTTTTGCGCCAACAGTTGCAATTTAACGGCGTGATTTTCTCCGATGATTTGGGAATGAAAGGGGCCGACTTTATGGGCGATTATGTGGAACGCAGCCAAAAAGCATTACAAGCGGGTTGCGATCTACTATTGCTTTGCAACGAGCCGAACGGTGTCGTACAAGTATTGGATAAACTGAAATATCAGCCTAGTGCCGCCCAACAAAGCTGCCACCATAAATTGATGAAGCGCAAATCACTGACTTGGCAAATGCTACAAGCCAGCCCTCGCTGGCAGCAAGCGCACCAACGGTTAGCCCGCTTACAAAACGACTGGTTGGAATGGAAAGCCCGTAATGCCTAATATGTTGAATTGTCGGCATTTCGAGCAAAACCACTGCCGCTCTTGCCAATGGCTAACAAAAACCTACGACCGGCAACTCATTGATAAATCGGCGGATCTCACGCGGTTAGTTTCGCCCTTTATGTTGCAAAACGGAAAAACGGAAGTATTACCTCCCGTCGTTTCGCCGATTAACGCTTTCCGCAATAAAGCGAAAATGGTGGTATCCGGCAGTGTCGAACGCCCGATTTTAGGCATTTTATCCGACCCTAACGATCCACAAAGTGCCGTTGATCTGACGGATTGCCCGCTCTATCCGCCCACATTTCAAACGCTGTTCCCGATCTTAAAACACTTTATCGGGCGGGCCGGATTAGTCCCTTACAATGTGGCAAAAAAGCGGGGCGAACTCAAATATATTTTATTGAGCGAGAGCCGACACAACCAATCCATAATGCTCCGCTTTGTGTTAAAAAGTGAGCTGAAACGACCGCTTGTCGAGCGGGAATTACCAATGCTGCTCGCTCAACTACCACAAAACTCGGTGGTCAGTTTGAATATTCAGCCGCATCATTCTGCTGTTTTGGAGGGGGAGCGGGAGATCTTTTTGACGGCGCGGCAAACTCTCGAAGAACATTTTAACGGCATTCCGCTGTTTATTCGCCCTCAAGGTTTCTTTCAAACTAACCCCGTTGTTGCCGAACAACTTTATGCCACGGCTCAAAAATGGGTGGAAACATTACCGGTCCACACCCTTTGGGATCTGTTTTGCGGCGTTGGCGGCTTTGGCTTACACTGCGCTAAAGCGTTGCAAGCCAAATACCCCCATATTGCATTAACCGGAATTGAGATTTCAGCCGCTGCCATTGCCTGTGCCAGCCAATCAGCCGCTCGGCTTGGGCTTTCACAGGTTAAGTTTGCCTCACTCGATTCTGCCCAATTTGCGCTTAACCAAACGGATAAACCGGATTTAGTGATTGTCAATCCGCCAAGACGGGGCATCGGTAATCACTTGGCAAGCTATTTGGAGCAACTGGGAGCGCCCTTTCTGCTTTACTCCAGTTGCAATGCGCAAACAATGGCGGACGATTTTGCCTATCTCCGCCATTACGCCCTCAAGAAAATCCAATTATTTGATATGTTTCCCCATACGGCACATTATGAAGTACTGACGCTGTTGGAGCGGACCGAAAATGTTACTGATTGTTGATAATAATGACTCTTTCACCTTCAATTTGGTCGATTTAATTCGCAAAATCGGCGTAGCGATGGAAATCGTTCCCGTTGCCGAATTAGATTTAGACAAAGTAGAAGCCTTTAGCCATATTTTAATTTCACCCGGCCCCGATGTACCGAGGGCTTACCCCCAACTATTTGCCTTGTTGGAACGCTATCACCAGACCAAATCTATATTAGGGGTATGCCTTGGGCATCAAACATTGTGTGAATTTTTTGGCGGCGAACTCTATAACCTTGGTCAAGTGCGGCACGGGCAGCAACGTTTTCTCATTCAAGATAAACCCAATCGGCTACTTGCCGACTTACCCAAACAATTCCAAATCGGTCTGTATCATTCTTGGGCAATTTCACAAGAATCGCTCGCCAACTCACCGCTTGTCGCCACTGCCTTTTGCGATCAGCATATTTTAATGGCAGTTCAGCACCGAGATTTACCCTTATTCAGCGTACAATTTCACCCTGAATCCTTTATCACGGAATACGGCGAGCAAATCTTAAGAAACTGGTTGAACCGAACCTAAAACAAAAAGGGTTAAGAAAAATATCTTAACCCTTTGTTTATGAAATCATCTTACTCGTCTTCAAACCGCTTCGCTTTATATTTCGGGTTCATCAGATTTTCAACGGACAGAATATCATCTAATTGTTCTTCGGTGAGCACCCCTCTCTCAAGTACAACCTCTTTCACACCTTTACCTGTTGTTGCACAAATTTTGCCGACAATATCGCCGTTATGGTGCCCGATAAACGGATTGAGGTAGGTTACGATACCGATTGAATTAAACACATAGCTTTCGCACACGTCCTTATTCGCCGTAATGCCGTCAATACATTTATCACGCAAATTCACACAGGCATTGGCTAAAATGTCAATGGATTCAAACATTGCCTGCCCGATAACAGGCTCCATTACATTCAGTTGTAATTGACCGGCTTCCGCCGCAAAGGTGATCGCCGTATCGTTACCGATCACTTTAAAGCACACTTGATTAACCACTTCCGGCACAACCGGGTTTACTTTCGCCGGCATAATAGACGAACCGGCTTGCAATTCCGGTAGGTTGATTTCGTTCAAACCGGCTCTCGGCCCTGACGATAACAGACGCAAATCGTTACACACTTTAGACAGTTTTACCGCTGTGCGTTTTAATGCGCCGTGCACCATCACATAAGCGCCGCAATCTGATGTGGCTTCAATCAAATTTTCAGATAATACACACGGCAGTTGAGTTACTTCCGAGAGGTATTTTACCGCCAAAGGCGCATAACCTTCCGGGGTGTTGAGCCCCGTGCCGATCGCAGTCGCTCCGAGATTGACTTCTAACAGTAATTCGGCAGTCCGTTTGAGATTTTTCACCTCTTCATCAAGTAGTACCGAGAAAGCCTTAAATTCTTGCCCCAGTGTCATCGGCACGGCATCTTGTAACTGGGTACGCCCCATTTTTAAGATTTGGGCAAACTCCGCCGCTTTATTTTCAAAGCCTTGTTGTAAATAAAGCACCTTGCTAATCAACTGCATCACACTGTTATACACGGCAATGCGGAAGCCTGTCGGGTAGGCATCGTTGGTTGATTGGCTGGCATTAACGTGATCCATCGGGTCTAAATATTGGTATTCACCTTTTTTATGCCCTAAGATTTCGAGAGCTAAATTTGCCACCACTTCGTTCGTATTCATATTGACGGATGTCCCCGCCCCACCTTGATACACATCGGACGGGAACTGATCCATACAACGCCCGTTAACAAGAATTTCATCACAGGCTTGCACAATCGCTTTAGCAATTTTTTTCGGAATTGCCCCTAATTCGCCGTTGGCAAGTGCGGTGGCTTTTTTCACCATCACCATTCCCCGCACAAACTCCGGCACATCAGAAATCGTATTATTTGAGATATTAAAATTTTCGATCGCCCGTAAGGTATGAATGCCCCAATAAGCCTCATTCGGTACTTCTCGTTCACCTAATAAATCCACTTCAAGACGTGTATTGCTCATAATTTTTTCCTACTCTGTTTGTTAAACAATAACGGGGCGGATCATACAGAGAAGCGGCGCAGAAAAATGCGATCTAGATCATATTTTTAAAATCAGGGAGGGCGATATAAATTGCGTTTTCAGATTAGTTTTTTTTATGATAAAGCCCTTTGGGACACAAAGGGCATTTTGCAAATAAGAGAGATTAAATGACCGCTTGTCTCAATTATTCTATCGCATAGCCTTGCGGCCCAAGAGGTTGATTATCCAAATAGGCTTTGCCGTTCTCCAAATACAGACGATCAGCACAAAACCATTGTACGACGAGAGGATAGCAGCGATGCTCTTGCTCATACACCCGCTGAATCACCTCATCTAGCACATCATCGGGATAAATCGGCACTTTCGCCTGCAAAATAATTGCCCCGCCGTCCACTTCCTCATTCACAAAATGAATGCTCATACCGTGCTCACGATCACCGGCTGCCATTGCCCGTTCGTGGGTATGTAAACCGGCATATTTCGGCAATAATGACGGGTGGATATTGATAATTTTACCGGCAAAACGGCAGGTAAATTCGGCAGTGAGAATTTTCATATAGCCCGCCAGCACAATCAAATCCGCATCGAGCCGGATTAATTGCTCGGCAATCGCACTATCCATTGCCTGATTACTATCAAAGGCTTTCCTCTCAAACACAAAGGTTGGAATACCGACTTGTTCTGCCCGTACCAAACCGTAAGCGTCCGCTTTATTGGAAATGACCGCACAAATTCTGCCGTTTATATTACCGGCTTGCTGCGCCTCAATGATTTTTTGTAAATTCGTGCCGCTGCCCGAAATCATCACCACAATATTTTTCATATTTATTCCAAAAAATACCCCCCTATAAGCAGGGGGGATAGACTGTTATGCGTTAAATTTTAGAGGATTTCAACCTGCTCTGCGCCTTCGGCGCGGTTTTCAATCTTGCCGATAACCCACGCCTCTTCGCCGGCTTGTTTTAACACCGCTAACGCCGTTTCCACATCACTTTCCGGCAGGGCAATCACCATTCCCACACCGCAGTTAAAGGTGCGGTACATTTCATAACGGCTGATATTACCTTTCTCTTGCAACCACTTAAATGCCGGTGCCCATTCCCAGCTCGCTTCGTTGATGACCGCTTTCACATTCGGCGGTAATACCCGTGGAATATTTTCCCAGAAGCCGCCGCCGGTTAAATGGGCAATAGCGTGAACATCCGCTTGTTTGATCAGTTGAAGGACCGATTTCACATAAATTTTGGTTGGTGCAAGCAAATGCTCGCTGAGCGGTTTGCCGGCTAACTCATCGTTAGCATTCGCTCCGCTAACTTCCAACACTTTACGGATCAATGAGTAGCCGTTAGAGTGCGGTCCGCTTGAGCCAAGTGCAATCAGCGTATCGCCCACTTTCACCGCAGAGCCGTCAATAATATCGGCTTTTTCCACCACGCCGACACAGAAACCGGCTAAATCGTAATCGCCTGCGTGATACATTCCCGGCATTTCCGCCGTTTCACCGCCGACTAACGCACAGCCTGACTGTTCACAACCGTTGGCAATCCCCTTAATCACCGAGCTTGCCACCTCAACATCTAATTTACCAGTTGCGTAGTAATCTAAAAAAAATAAAGGTTCTGCGCCTTGCACAACCAAATCGTTCACACACATTGCGACTAAATCAATGCCGATTGTGTCGTGTTTGTTGAGATCGATCGCCAAGCGTAATTTCGTGCCGACACCGTCCGTACCAGATACAAGAATCGGCTCTTTATATTTGGTTGGTAAGGCACATAACGCACCAAAGCCACCTAATCCACCCATTACTTCCGGACGGCGCGTGCGTTTTACATCCTCTTTGATACGCTCGACCAATTCGTTTCCTGCGTGGATATCTACGCCAGCATCTTTATAACTTAGTTGTGTTGTCACAGAAAAAACCTCAATCAAATAAAAACCGTTCGGAATTATACCACCAAGCAAACGTTTGCGATAGCGTTCGCCTGTAAATCTTTTTAATAGCATTTTGAAATATCAAAATACTATTATCTATTTCAACGCTATAAAAAACTCCTCTAGGATAGAGCTATCCCACTATTGAGAAGAAGGAACACACAATGTCATTACTTTCAGCAAATTTCACCGACTGGCTGGTAAAACACGCCGACACTCTCGATCAATCCAATCAACACAGTGCCGAGTTACTCACCAAAATCGCTAATGAAGGTATCTTTCGCTTAGGCGTACCCGCCGAATTTGGCGGCGACGGCAAATCCATTTTCAATGCGATTCAAGGCATTGAAGCCCTTGCTCAATACTCCCTAACCGCCGCTTTCATCAGTTGGGGACACCTCACGCTGATCGAAAATCTGATTGCCTCCGCTAATCCGATCCCCCGCCAATTATGGCTGGCGGAATTGCTAAGCGGTAAACGCTCCGGCGGCACGGGGCTGTCTAATGCGGTCAAATTCCTCTCCGGTGTGGAAGAGTTGCAAGTTACCCTTTCCGAACGGGGCGGCAAAAAAGTCTTAAACGGGCGGCTGCCTTGGGTAACCAACTTGCAAGCGGGGCGTTTCGTTGCTATTTTTGCAGCGGCAGTCGAAGGCAGCAATCAGTCGGTTATCTTGACCGTCCCCTCCGAAGCAGACGGCTTGAGCCGCAGCGATGA
This sequence comes from Muribacter muris, assembly GCF_004569585.1. Taxonomy (NCBI): domain Bacteria; kingdom Pseudomonadati; phylum Pseudomonadota; class Gammaproteobacteria; order Pasteurellales; family Pasteurellaceae; genus Muribacter; species Muribacter muris. The sequence goes on from NZ_SPPA01000001.1 coordinate 159,196, forward strand.
TTTGGAGTTTATCGCACTGCAAGGCAGCAATACCGCTGCATTAACCTTTGAGAATGTGGAACTAAATCCCGATTGGATAATCTCATCAGACGCAAATCACTATCTCGCACAAATTCGCCCCGCTTTTTTAGGCTTACAATGCGGAATGCCGTTCGGGCTCGCCAAACGTTGCTTAGCGGAAGTTGCCGCAACGCTGGCATCAAACCGAGCCGTCTTACAGCAAGAATGGCAAACCGTCAGCCAACGCCTCGCGGAGATTGAGCAACAATTAGCACAGGGATTGGCGGAAAAAGATTACTTTATTCGCCACCCGAAAGCCTTATTCCAATTACGGATAGACATTGTTGATGTGGTCGCTCAAAGTGTATTACTGGAACTGCAAGCCGGCGGCGGACGAGGCTACCTCAAGCACGGCGGGTTAAGTTTCGCACGCCGTTGGCGTGAAGCGGCATTTTTGCCGATTGTTACGCCAAGTGCCGTCCAACTGCGTTTAGTGTTAGCGAACAGCAAATAGCACACGGCTCGGTTATTTGCTGAAAAAGTCGGCGTATTTTTGCAAATTTATTTGCCAAAGGGCTTTTCTTTTGCTATTTATACGCCCCTAAAAACAGCCCCTAAATTTAGCAGCATCACCCAAGTTGGCAAAATCGCCCGCAATACTCTTTCATCACGCGGTCGCTTTTATCAACATTTTTGCAAAATGCCCTTTGGCAACTCGGGGAAATCGTGATCGGCAGTTAGGGAAACCAAAACGGAGTGAATTATGACAGTGGCAAAAACCACTTCTTTAAGTTTATTGACCCTTGCCGGGGTAACCCCTTACCAACTCGGTAAGGACGAAGAGTATATGAACGAAGCGCAAGAAGCGCATTTTCGTAAAATTCTCAAAGCGTGGCACGCACAAATTATGGAAGAAGCGGAACGTACCAAAAGCCAGATGCAAGATGATATTACTAATTTTGCCGATCCTGCCGACCGTGCCACTCAAGAGGAAGAATTTAGCTTAGAGTTACGCAACCGTGATCGTGAACGAAAATTACTCAAACGCATTGAACAGACCCTGATTAAATTAGACGAAGGCGATTACGGCTACTGCGATGCCTGCGGGATTGAAATCGGTCTGAAACGCTTAGAAGCCCGCCCGACCGCCGAGTTGTGCGTAGATTGCAAAACCCTAGCCGAAATTCGTGAAAAGCAGATGGGCGGTTAATTTCCCAGCTTAAACAAACAGATATGGACAATGAATTTCATTGTCCATTGTTACTTTATACGAGGTGTATTATTTTAAACTACATTAAATCCTTTTTTTCTCGGCAAAAAAAAGAGAAAAACCCACCGCTTGCAGAGCCGATTTCCCCTCAAAAATCGGGCAAGCCGCTTGTTCAGACTGCGCCGAAACGGGATAATGGTGTCGTACCAAAGAAAAATAGTAAAAAAGCGGCACATACCCCTCCGCATATTCTACATCAGCAATTTACGGTTAATGCGGCGGATTACGGCATCTCCCTGAAACATTTTCCGCAAAATGCGATCAACATTGTCAATAAATTACTCAATCACGGCTACCAAGCCTACATCGTCGGCGGCTGTATTCGTGATTTATTGCTAGGCAAGCCCGCTAAAGATTTTGACATTGCCACCAATGCCCGTCCGGAAGAAATCCAAAAGATTTTCGGTCGCCAATGTCGCATTATCGGTCGCCGTTTCCGCCTTGCTCATATTGTCTATGGGCGGGAGATTTACGAAGTCGCCACTTTCCGTGCCGAGCATCACCGCAACAGCAATGACAGAATGTCTAAAACCAGTGAAACGGGAATGCTGCTGCGGGATAATGTGTACGGCACAATGCGGGAGGACGCAGAACGGCGGGATTTCAGCGTTAATGCGCTCTACTTTGATGTCAAACGCCAACTGATCTTCGACTTTTTCAACGGCATCAAAGATCTGCGTGCCGGCAAACTGACTCTGATCGGCGATCCCGTTGTCCGCTATCAAGAAGATCCGGTCAGAATGTTGCGTGCCATACGCTTTATGGCAAAATTGGATATGTTTTTGGAAAAAAGCAGCGATGCACCAATTCGCCAAATGGCACACTTACTGAAAGCAATTCCACCGGCACGGCTGTTTGATGAATCGTTAAAATTACTGCAATCCGGCTGCGGCTTTAAAACCTACCAATTACTGCGTCAGTACGGCTTGTTTGAACAACTTTTTCCGGTGCTCGCCCCTTATTTTACCGAGCGTAACGACTCCCAAAGCGAAAAAATGATCGCCAAAGCGTTAAACTCAACGGACGAGCGTATTCGGGATAACCTACGGGTCAATCCCGCCTTTTTATTCGCCGCGCTGCTTTGGTATCCCCTGCGGGAAAAAATTGACGAGCTAAAAAACGAAGGCGGCTTAAACAGCTATGATGCAATGATGCTGGCGGCTAACGATATTTTGGCGGAAAGCAATCGTGCCGTTGCACTGCACCGTCGCCATACCGCCGTTATTCGAGATATTTGGGCGTTACAATTCCAATTCCCGAAACGCACGGAAAAACGGGCAAAACAAACCCTTGCTCACATCAAATTCCGTGCCGGTTTCGATTTACTGGTGATGCGGGCGGAAATTGAGGGCGGCGATTTAGTGGAATTAAGTGCGTGGTGGCACGAATTTCAATTCAGCAACGATAACCAACGCCACGATATTCTGCAAAATGTGAGAACCCCGCCAAGTTTCCGTGAAGAGCAACCGAAGCGTAAACGCAAACCCTGCCGCCGCTTTTCACGCGCGAAAAAACCGACACGGGGAGAACACTGATGCCTAGTGTTTATATTGCCCTCGGCTCAAACTTGGCAAATCCTGTTGCACAGTTGGAACAAGCGGTTGTTTCGCTCCAAAAATTTGCAAAGGAAATGAGCGTCAGTGCCTTTTACGGCAGCAAACCGCTAGGCCCGCAAGATCAACCCGATTATGTCAATGCCGTTGCAAAATTTGACACGGAACTCACCGCTTTAGCGCTGTTGGATCGCCTACAACAGATTGAGAATGAACAAGGGCGGGTACGCTTACGCCGTTGGGGCGAGCGTACCTTGGATCTGGATATTCTGCTTTACGGCAATGAGCAAATCTGCAGCGAACGTTTAACCGTGCCGCACTACGATATGACAAACCGTGAATTTATCATCGTGCCGCTCTACGAACTCAATCCCGATTTAATCTTACCGGACGGCACGCCGCTACGCAGCCTGTACCAGCAGTTTCAAGATCATCAGATGGTGAAAATCCGATAAGCGAGATGGTCTCTGACATTTTATGTGTAAAGCGTAGCCCCATTTCCCTTACATTGAGGGACGTGTAGCAATGAAAAACTAAAAAAAGAGAGGCATTTCTATATGTCTCTCTTTTTACTTTATGAGAAGATTACTGAGCGGTTAGCGACCGCCCTTTCAGATGGATAATCACCACTTCCGCCTGTGAGCCGAGCCGCATTGGGATTCCCCAAAAGCCGTAACCGGACGTAACCACATAATGCCCTTGTCCGATTTTTTGGTAGCCGTAATCAAGGGGATAAAGTAAGGCGGTGATCAAATTTGCCGGAAAAATCTGCCCTCGGTGAGTATGTCCCGATACTTGTAAATCAATGGGCAGTTTGGCGTGTTGCTCAATTTCGCTCGGGCGATGGTCGAGCAACAAAATCGGCAGGGTCGGATCGAGGTTTGCCAATAATTCGGCAGCCGTCGGGCGATTAGCGACTAAATCGTCGTTACGCCCGATAATCGCAAATTTTTGCGGTAAAACGACCGCTTGATCCGCCAATAAATGAATACCAGCTTGGCGGATTTGCTCAGCAATCGCCGCTTGATGTCCGAAAAAATCGTGATTGCCGAGGGTAGCATAAACACCCAACGGGGCATTTAATTTCTTGAGGGACGGTTGCATATTTTCGGCAAGGTAGGCTTCCACATTATCATCCATAATATCCCCCGGTAGCAAAATCAGATCGACCTTTTCCCGTTCAAAGATCGTAGCTAATTTGTCAAGCTGGCAGCGACCGACTAATTTGCCGAGATATAAATCGCTGGCAACGCCGATCTTCATTGGAGCGATCGGTTTATCCAATTCAATATCATAATGCACGATGTTGGGGACATAGGCGTTATACACACTCGTGCCGATCAGGGCGATAAATAAAATGCAATAGCCGCCTTTTAAGTAACGGTTAAGACGTTGCGGTTCAATCCAACGCTTAGCGAGCCAAGACAATAACTGGGTGGCAAGGCGGCTCAACAGCGCAAACCATAAGATGACAAGTAACAATGCCAACGGGCGAAATAATGTTATTTGGGTGGTGAAATGCAGCAGAATTAAGCCGTTAATCACGAGATAATTCAGGACAAGATTAACACGTCGTGCCGTTTTGCCGAAATTAAACAGCCACGCTTGCGTACGAGAGAAGGTATAAACCAGCCCTTGTAGGATAATCACCACAATCGCAAAGGTAATATAATAGCGGTATTCCATTTTTCCTCTTTAAAAATTAATTTGATGTCGTGGTGGCATAATATTACAAAAAATGCCGCATAACGTACCGCTTGTTGAATAACTTTGGTCATCAATGTTATGAAGAAAGCCCTATCGACTAATGCCGATAGGGCTTGGATATAGCAAACGCCTTAGGACAAGGAGAAAATATGTCTGAAATTGCTATTTAGCAAGTTTCTGACGAATGGCGTTTGCTAATTCGGTGCTGACTTTTTCAAAGTGAGCTAATTGTCTTTCCACGATTTCCGGTACGGTAACACCTGATAAACCGGCAGCAAAGTTACTTGCTAAACGGTCTTTTTGTTCCGGTGTGAAGATATTGTATAACGCAGCCGGTTGTGAGTAATAATCTTCATCGTACTCACGGAAGTTGAAGTGCGCCGCTTCACGTTCAATTTGAAGTGGTAATTGATCGTGGGTCGGAACGTATGTGTCAAAACGGTTTGGTGCATAGTTCGGATTTTCACCGCCGTTGTGATCTACACGCATTGCACCATCACGGTGAGTCGTGTGGTACGGGCATTTTGGTGCGTTCACCGGAATTTGGTGGTGGTTCACGCCTAAACGGTAACGCTGTGCATCTTGGTAAGAGAACAGACGACCTTGTAACATACGGTCTGGTGAGAAACCGATCCCCGGAACGATGTTGCTTGGCGCAAATGCCGCTTGTTCAACTTCAGCAAAGTAGTTTTGCGGGTTGCGGTTTAACTCTAATACACCCACTTCGATTAACGGGTAATCACCGTGCGGCCATACTTTTGTTAAGTCAAAAGCATAGTTGTGTTTATGCGCATCTGCTTCCGGCATAATTTGCACTTGGACTGTCCAACGTGGGAATTCGCCACGCTCAATCGCTTCGTATAAATCTTGTTGGCTGGATTCACGGTTTTCACCCACTACTTTTGCCGCTTCTTCGTTAGTGTAGAATTTGTGGCCTTGTTGAGTTTTGAAGTGGAATTTCACCCAGAAACGTTCGTTGTTATCGTTTACAAAGCTGTAAGTATGGCTACCGTAACCGTTCATATGACGCAATGTTTGCGGAATACCACGGTCAGAGAACAATGTCATAATTTGGTGCATTGACTCAGGGTGGCGAGACCAGAAATCCCACGCCGCATTCGCATCACGCAAGTTGGTTTGCGGGTTACGTTTTTGAGTATGAATAAAATCAGGGAATTTTAACGGATCACGGATAAAGAATACCGGTGTGTTGTTACCCACTAAGTCCCAGTTACCTTGAGAGGTATAGAATTTTAATGAGAAACCGCGTACATCACGCTCTGCATCTGCCGCACCACGTTCACCCGCTACGGTTGAAAAGCGTAATAACACTTCAGTTTGCGTACCCGGTTTAAATACCGCCGCTTTGGTGTATTGGGTAATATCTTGTGTTACGGTGAAAGTACCGTAAGCTGCCGAACCTTTAGCGTGAACTACACGCTCAGGAATACGCTCACGGGCAAAGTGGGCTAATTTCTCTTGAAACCAGACGTCTTGTAAAAGTAAAGGACCACGCGGACCTGCCGACATTGTATTGTCGTTATCCACCACTGGCGCACCGGCTGCCGATGTTAAAGTTTTGTGATCAAAAGGGCATTTCGCTGACATAAGTCATTCCTCCAACAAATAGATAGGTAAAACTACGGCGGCTATTATAAGCGTGCCGAAACATTTCTCAATCTATCAATCTAATAAAATATCTCGATTGATTTACTTTTAATTGATAGATTTTGAAAATCAAAATCACTAAAAATTCGCTATTCTTCAATATGAACGAAATTCATAGTCGGTTGAAAATCTTTCACTTTTATTTTGTCTAATGACCGCCTATACTTCCATTGTAACAAAATTGTTAAGACAAGGGGCAAAAATGACACAAACTTTTATCGAAGGCAGTATTATCGCCGACTATTTTTACATCGGGCTAGGTCTATTGATTTTGGCTTCACTGATCGCCGGTTATATTGATGCGATTGCCGGTGGTGCAGGGCTGATCTTAATTCCGGCATTTTTGATGGTGGGGCTGCCGCCCCAGCTTGCGTTAGGACAAGAGAAATTAGTCAGTACCCTCGGCACGATTGCCGCCATCAAAAACTTTATGAAAAGCAATGCAATCATTTGGAAGATTGTGCCGATTGGCATAGCCTCCGCCTTATTGGGTGCTTATTTAGGGGCAGAAGTCATTTTGATGCTGCCGACCCACATCATCAATTATATTATTTTTGCGTTTTTGCCGCTCGGCTTGGCTGCGACCTTGTTTAAAGGTAAATTGCTTGCCGGCAATCCACAAACCAACGAAATTAAAGAATCTGCGTTAGCGGTGTTTATTACCTGCTTAATTGTGGGCTTTACGACGGCTTTTTCGGGCCGGGCACAGGCAGTATTTTCATTATTGCGTTGTTTATCATCAATAAATTAAGCCTGCTACAAGCCTCGGCAACCTCAAAGATCTTTAATTTTGCCTCAAATATCGGAGCTTTCGTCTCCTTTTTAATTGCCGGCAAAATGGCTTTTCTGATTGGTATTCCGATGATTATCGCGAATTTACTTGGCAATCATTTCGGCAGCTTACACGCTATTCGTTCTAACGGTGAAATTATTAAGAAAATTTTAGTCATCACCGTGGGGCTATTGATGGTATCCTTAACCTACAAAGCATTATCTTAAAGAGGAGAAACACGATGAAAACTGCATTAGTAACAGGCGCAACCGCCGGTTTCGGCTTAGCCATTTGCAAAACCTTAATTGAAGCCGGCTACCAAGTGATCGGCACCGGCAGACGCACCGAGCGTCTCAATGAATTAAAATTGCAATTTGGCGACCGATTTCTACCGCTTGCATTCGATGTGCAAGACCTCACAGAGACCGAAAAACAGCTCGCCGCCCGTCCGCAAGGCTGGCAAGCGGTTGATTTATTGGTGAATAATGCCGGCTTGGCATTAGGGTTGGAACGGGCGGATCAAGCCAATCTTGACGATTGGACAACAATGATCGACACCAACATCAAAGGCTTAGTCGCCATTACCCGCTTTATCCTGCCGGAAATGGTGGCGAAAAATAGCGGGCATATTATCAATCTCGGTTCGATTGCCGGAAGCTACGCCTACCCCGGCGGGAATGTTTATGGCGGTACGAAAGCCTTCGTCAAGCAGTTTAGCCTGAATTTAAGGGCGGATTTGGCGGGAACGGCTATTCGGGTAAGCAATGTCGAACCGGGTCTATGCGGCGGCACGGAATTTTCCAATATCCGTTTTAAAGGCGATGACGAAAAAGCGGCTAAAGTCTATGAAAACGTGCAGTATGTTACCCCGCAGGATATTGCTAATATCGTGCTTTGGCTCAATCAACAGCCGCCGCACGTTAATATTAACCGCATTGAAGTGATGCCTACCGCCCAAACTTTTGCGCCGTTAGCCGTTTCAAGAGCGAACGGATAAACCAATAACACGTCGGGCGATATATTTTCCTATCGCCTGACGGATCTTTTCCTTGTCTAAATTTATGCGACACTGGCATAACTGACCTTTTAATAACAGCACGCTTTCCGTCATAATATCACGCCATTCTAAGATGTGATGAAACAGACTTACTGCGTGTGCCTAACCGCTCGGAATATCAATTTGGTAGGATTTCAGGGTGTCCCTAGAAGTTGATTAAAATCGTTTTCTGTCAAACTGCGACACCATTCGCAAATTTTCCCGCTAAACCGACTGCTTGTTTAGCTGCGTAGCCCTACCCCTTTTTCAATCAAGGTATAGGCGATAAGATAAAGCCCCAGCACAAACCCAGCCAATACGCCGAAAGTGTAGTAGATAGAGACATCCGCCGTCCCTAAAAAGCCGTAACGGAAACCGCTGATCATATACACAATCGGGTTAAATTGAGAGACGCTTTGCCAAAACGGCGGCAGGAGACTAATCGAGTAAAATACCCCGCCGAGATAGGTTAGCGGCGTTAGCACAAAGGTGGGGATTGTGCCGATATCATCAAAGGTTTTCGCAAAAATCGCGTTGATTAAACCGCCCAAGGCAAAGGCAATAATCGTCATCAGCATCGTCAGTACAATCACTGCCCAAGAATAGATCTCGTAAGAAACAAAACAGAGGGCGACAAGGGTAACCAAGATGCCGACCAGCCCGCCTCTCACTAAACTGCCCGCCACATAGCCCCAAATAATAATGTGAGTTGAAAGCGGCGAAACGAGCAATTCTTCAATATTGCGCACAAATTTACTAAGGAAAAACGAGGAAGCGGTATTATTATACGCCGCCGTAATCGCAGACATCATTATCAACCCTGGGGCGATAAACTGCATATAATTCACGCCGTTCATTTCCCCGATACGATGACCGATCAATGTCCCGAAAATCAAGAAATAGAGCAATGTCGTAATGATCGGCGGGACTAAGGTTTGTCGCCAAATCCGCAGCACCCGTTTTGCTTCCTTCATTGCCAGCGTATAAAATCCAATCATATTTGCCTCATTTCTCCCTAAATGCTGTGCTGATCTCGCTTAATCACACGGCACAATCTTAATTGCCAAGCCGCCTGTGGAGGTTTCACGGTATTTGGCATTCATATCTTTGCCGGTTTCGTACATTGTTTCAATCACTTTATCCAAGCTCACTCTCGGCTCGGAGGTTAAACGCAGTGCCATTCGACAAGCATTGATGGCTTTGACGGACGCAATCGCATTTCGCTCAATACACGGCACTTGCACCTGCCCGCCCACCGGATCGCAGGTTAAGCCGAGATTATGCTCCATTGCGATTTCCGCCGCAATACATACTTGAGTCGGCGAGCCGCCCATAATTTCCGCCAAGCCTGCCGCCGCCATTGAGCACGCTACACCAACTTCACCCTGACACCCCACTTCTGCACCGGAAATAGACGCATTCATTTTATACAGCGAGCCGATCGCACTGGTTGCCAATAAATAGCGTTCAACAATATCGTCATTTAGTTCCCCGATAAATCGGCGGTAATACGCCAGCACTGCCGGCACAATCCCGCACGCACCATTGGTTGGCGCAGTAACCACGCGACCGCCCGCCGCATTTTCTTCATTTACGGCTAAAGCAAACATATTCACCCAATCAATAATTTGCATCGGATCATTATTTAATTTGCCCGTTGCCTCAAGGGTTCGGCGTAAAGCGGGCGCGCGGCGGACAACTTTTAACGGCCCCGGCAATAAACCTTCCGTATTTAAGCCTCGCTCAATACAACTGTCCATCGCCTGCCAAATTCTCGCCAAATACTCTTTGATCTCTTGCTTCGGGCGCAACGCCAGTTCGTTACGCCACACTAAACTGGCAAGCGGTAACCCTTGTGCTTTGCAGTGATTTAGCAAATCTTCGGCATTTTTATAGGGAAACGGTACACTGATTTTGCTTTGTTGGGATTCACCAAAATGTTCATCATCGACAATAAAGCCGCCGCCGATCGAGTAATAGGTTTTACTGAACAGCGTTTCATCGCCGGCAAAGGCAGTGAAAATCACGCCGTTTTCGTGGCGAGGCAGAAAATCATAATGGAACGGCATATCCGCAAAGAAATCAAACCGAATTGTTTTGGCACTCTCCGGTCGTGCTTCCGCCAATACTAATTGTTGATCGGCTTTCAACCGGGTAATCACGCCTTCAATCCGCTCAATATCGACATTATCCGGTAAATAGCCCATCAATCCCATAATCACGGCAATATCGGTGCTATGCCCCCTTCCTGTCAGGGCAAGAGAGCCGTAAACATCAACACGCAAGCGGTCGGTTTTTGCCAATAATTTGCAAGCGACCAATTCATCAATAAATTCTTTGCCGGCTTTCATCGGGCCGACCGTATGGGAACTAGACGGGCCAATCCCCACTTTGAACATATCAAATACACTAATCATAAACACACTCAATCATAACAGACGAAAAAGTAGGTATCGCCACGATGCCGATACCTACTCGTAAACTCATCTCAAAATAGGAAAGATTCTATCACATTAGAATAAGCCGTAAACTATCGCTGAAATGGCAATCAGCCCCATTACGACCACAAAAACATTGCTAAGTTTACCGCCGAATTTTTGTAAAGACGGCACAGTGCGAATAGCATACATCGGCATAATAAACAGGATCATCGCAATCACCGGCCCGCCTAAGCTCTCAATGAAGCCGAGAATACTTGGGTTGATGGTTGCCACAATCCAAAGGGTAATCAAAAAGATCACCGCCGTAATTTTTTTGAATTTTGCCGGTTTGATCGGCTCATCACGTAACTGATTAACCAGCCCCTCTAAACCTTCTCTCGCCCCTAAATAATGCCCGAAGAATGAACTTCCGATAGCAAGGAAAGCGACCAACGGCCCAAAGTAAGAGATGACCGGATTATCGAATTTATTTGCCAAATAAGATAACACCGAGATGTTTTGCGATTTGGCTTCCGCTAATTCCTGCGGCGTTAGAGTTAATACACAGCTAAACACAAAGAACATCACAAATAACACTAAAATGCCTGCGGTGCAACGTAAGGTACGGCTGGCATTTTTATCGGTTTGTGCCGGATCTTGATAGAATTTTTGCTGTGAAAGAGCAAAACTTGAAATCGCCGGCGAGTGGTTAAATGCAAAGACTAAAACAGGAATTGTCAGCCATAATGTCAGCGCAAAATCACCGGCTTGCGGCACTTCGCTTAATGCAGCACCATTCCAATGCGGAATTAAATAAATAGATAAACCTAGTAAAATCGCGACCAGCGGATAGACCAAATAGGTGGTAATTTTCAACATCACCGCTTCATTGAGCAACATTACGCCAATCATCACCGCAATTAAAATCAGCGATAAAATGTATCTCGGCGGTACCGGCATTTGCAATTGGTTCTCCAAAAACGACGCTACGGTGTTAGTAATACCAACACCGTAGATCAATAAAATCGGGAAAATCGCTAAAAAGTAAAGTAACGTAATCATTACCCCTGCTAACTTACCAAAATGCTCCCGCACCACACTGGTAATATCGCTACCCGGCTGCTTAGACGACAGCACAAAACGGGCAAGCCCACGGTGTGCCAAATAGGTCATCGGTCCGACTAACACCGCCATTACCACTAAAGGTAAAAAGCCGCCCATTCCGGCATTGATAGGCAAAAACAATACACCGGCTCCGACCGCTGTACCAAATAAATTAAGTACCCACGTTAATGAAAAACGTGTTGATGAAGTTTGATCCATTCGATCCTCCAAAAGATTGAACAAGCGGTTGCCAAAACGGCAACCAAAATGATTTGGAGGATAACTAATCTAACAATGCAAACATAAGATCCACCGCCAAACCGAATGCGATCATAGTATTTTTAGGAAAAATCACAATCCCAAAATGTAAAAAATGTGATCTAGATAAAAGAAATTCAAGCTAATTTATTTATCTTGAATAAAATTTACCTTTTGTTGATTATTTTTAGGGCGATGATTTTTGGGTTCAGATGATAAAGATTAAAGTAAAACCGACTCACTGTTGTAGCTAGCAAGTGGTAAGATAGTCTCTTATTGCTGCAAAGCGAAATTGTGAACTAACATAGAGTTTTTTGATGAACACACTACAGCCACCGAAGTGAACTTAATCAATGATGGCAACTTTGAATTTGCCGTTTATTGCGTCTGCCCCAAATTAAGTATCTTCAATTGAAAGTAATCAGCTATTATGCAAAACACGAACCAATGTTTCTTTTCAAAAATACTTTTTCAGGAGGGCATTTTGTATAGTAGCAAGATAATCACTGTCTTTTTATTATTTTAGCAAGTTTTAACAATGAATTAAGACCTCAGTTCTGAGTTCCGTACTAGTAAAACAGAGTTAGATATTACCGGCAATACAGAAGAGCATTGATTTAGCCCGTATATTTGCTCAAGTTTATGTTTGAGTCCAGTTCATTTGCATTTGGTCGAACAGTGCATAACCGCTAAGCACAGCTATCACAGCAGATATTGGATGTATAGAAATGATTCAATACACAGTAAAATCAGCATTATTATAAAAAATTATCAATTAT
>NZ_SPPA01000020.1:0-54238 GCF_004569585.1 Muribacter muris
TTTAACCAACTCATCACCTTTAACGACAAGGCTCAACACCAGTGGCACTATAAATATGACGGCTTGGGCAGACGGATTGAGAAGTACAGCGAGCGGGACAACACAACGACCAAATATATTTGGGACGATGGTATACTTCCAGATTATTCTTTCCGTTCAATCACCAATTTTCTCTCCATTTCGTACGCCACTGTTTTCAAATACGAAATCGTTAATCCCTTTTTACTTTTTTCAGCTTCTAAGAGTTGCATTTGGAGTTGAGTTAAATCCGCTTGAATAGCGGACTGGCTCTCTTGGTAACGTTGTAAACGTTGTGTCAGTGCTTTTATCTCTTGTTGAGGGTTTGAGGTGACATTTAATAATGGTGTGATAAACCATATTGCACTACTCGCAAGGCAACCAAGCAAAAACACACTCCATAATGGAATATTTGAACGATGCTGGGATGACGTTCCTTCTTGGGTGCTATATGTCATTGGTGTATTGGGCAAGGGGGTGTCTTTGTCTGGTGGTGAGGTAGTAGTGCTGTTATCTCTGTTTGGCTGGATAGATTCTGTTTGTAGTGATGCGGGTTCATCGGATAGTGTGGAATATTCAGGATAGTGAGGTACTTTGGTTGTGTTATTCGGCTCTGCAAAGGGCGTTGGTATAATTGCAACATTTAAGGGTTCAACAGGTTCTGGCTGTCTAGTCGGTTCGTTTGGTTCAAGTTGTTGGCAGCGTGATTGAATAAAGGATAAGCAGTTGGTGAGATCGGTATGTGGATGACCCTGTTGGATTAGCGTGGTTTGAATAAGGTTGAGAGCCCGTTCGGCACGGTAAAGTAAACGCAAATCACCCGTGGTATAGGTTGCTTTGCGTAGTCGCGGACTGACTCGACCGTTTAGCCAATTTAAGGTATTAAGACGGGCTGTAAGTTGTGTTGGCCAAATATTATCCCAGTGGTGATTCAGTAAGTAGGCGAGCAGTTCAATCCCTTCGGTGAAGCCGGCTAGTCCTTGTTGGTGGGTTCTAGCCAAGGTGTAATAAGCGGCAGTTTGTAAGTCGATGCCGTATCGGGTAAAAAGCTGTTGAGCCTCGTATGCAATTAACGCCCAATCCACCGATTTGCCTGGGCGGTTTAGGTAATTAATTTGAGTTTTAATCCGACTAAATTCAGGCTGTGCTATGGGGTTGTTGCCAGTAGTGTGGATTGGGAAACGTTGTTCGACCATACAGCTATCCTAGTATAAAGTATCGGGCAGTTGAAACTGCCGAAAAAGCTCGTTTGAGAACGGGTTATCGACTTCATCCACATAGATGCGATAGGTGGCATTTCCCCCATCTACTTGGTAGCGGACATCAAAGGAATGAGGGGTAATATTATAGGCTTTAGCCGATTGCAATAACTTAATTTGTGCCCAAGGCCCGATAAAGCTAAGACTGCGTGGTGCTTTATTGGCTTCGGTAGGCACTAAGGTGATTTTACTTTCTACTTGTGCATTGCCGGAGTTCGGCCATACAACTTTTACTTTGCGTTTGCCGCCGTGGGTAAAATCAATCAATTGCCCATCTAAGTTTAAAATGCTACGACGTTTGTTAGCAGATAAATCAATGGGTTCAACCATAAATTGTGCCCCCATACCGTATTCGGCATTGAAAAAGGTTTGTTGAATGCGTTTGGCTAAATCTAATTGTGTCAAGACATCGTCTCGAATCAATGGGGTTTGGTCGTCAAGCGTTTCTTCATCCTCTTGGGTAAGTCCATTTTCAATAAAGGCGCTGAGATTTTGTTGATAAAAATTGTCTAGGGTACCTTGCGGACCAAAGAAGCGTTCAAACTCACTCAGTGGTACTTCTTGCTTACTTTGCGGTGAAAACGGGTATCGTCCTTTCAGATAGCGGTCATACTGTTTTACCACTTTATCCTGCCATTCGGTTTCTAACGACACTAAGGCGGATTTTAATATACTTTGCCAAGCCTGACCGGCTAATTGTTCTAACCAACGTTTAAGTGGGTCAGGTAAGTTTTTCGCCATTTGTTGCAACTCAAAAATCGGATCGGTTGATTTTTTCTCTACTCGCATTTGTACAGCTTTTAGCGACGCTTTGCCGGTATCCGGTGCGTTTTGAATGGCCAGTAAATAGCGGTGCAATCCCGCAAGTTTTTGGTAAACATCTTGTAATAGGCTGGCTTTATCATCTTGTGTATTTAGAACGGAGGTTGCCAGTGCGAACTGTTTGCTGATGTCCATTCTGAGCTTATATTCTGGTGTTGCTAAGCGAGCCTCTAACTCTTTCTCGTCTAATGTGTTGGGAATATTAGGCGTTTGGGTATGCTCTTTGACAATGTCTAATGCTTTTTTTATCGTTTGTTCACTACCCATAATGCTTTCTGTGGCAGTAATCGCATCAGCTAATGTTTCAAATGGCCGAATCTCTAAATTGTGAATTGCATTACGCCAAGTGCCGGTATAGTCATTCAGATATAACTCGGTGATACGCTGTTTGATTTCTGCGCGGTCGGCATCGCTGTAGGTCGTATTTTCAGATAGATTTAGCACCCAACTGTCCATCGCTGTTAAATCGACTAATTGACTATCTTGCTTAAGGAAATACTGTTTTAAGCCAGATAGTGTCAATAGCTGAGGAATAAATAAAGCGACTTCATCTTGGGCTATGAACACCTTATCAAACCCGGCACCAATATGTTCACGCAGGTTCAATGGTGCAGGCAACACTTCCTCTGCCCGTATTTTGAGGTTTTGATAGACCCGCTGATAGATTGAGAGTGTATTCAGCTCTTTTTGGGCTTTTTCGATTTCTAATTGATATGGACGGTATGCTTTAATCAATTCTTCATCACCGGCGAGTCGCCCGCCATACCAGTTGGTATGTTTAAGGGCATAGTCAAGATGACGCATTAAATCCGCTTGAATATCGGCTTGCCCTTCAAAAGCTTGGCTCCAACGTTTTTGCATAAAGGTTTTTACCCATTCATCACGGCGACCGGCTTTATCATCCAGCATACGCATAATGCGTAACAAGCCGAGTTTTTCCTCACTTTCTGCCGGTGCTTGTTTTAAGTCTATGAGTAACCCATTCATAATCGCCGGTAAAAAACGACGTTGTAGCAATCGCAGGTAGGTTTGTTCCACGAATGGCCCGATATGATTGCCTTGATATAACCCCATATCCGCCAGCGGCAGTCTGTCGTGATAACTGCCATTGGCAAATGTGGCATCGCCGATAGGGTTTAACATTGGAAGTTGGAGATTGCCGTAGTTATCTTGCTCGTCAGTTAATTCAACGTGATTAAAGGTTTTCACTTGCTCTAAGACGTCTAAGCCGGCACGGTAGTTCTGATAATAGAAATAATGCCAGCCGCCGATAATTGCCAGCGCCCCCAGTCCGGCTAATATGAAAAACCGTTTGAGACGTTGGTGATAGTCTTTTAAGTATAAGGCATTTTCAGAGGCTAGATGTGGTTCACTGAATAAAACCTGCTCAAAGAGCTTTTGTGTGAAAAACGGTTGAGAGAGCCGATTAAACCAGGTGCTGGCGGTTTGTTTACCGAGTTCATATTGCATTGACGCCGATTGGATAAATAAATCATCAATTTTGCCTTTTTGCTCGGTAGAGAGGAAATACACCCCTCTGATAAAATGGAAGCGTTTGCCTCGGTGTGTGCTGATCCCTTGCAAGAGCTCGGCAACATCATCATAGGCACCGTTAATCTGACGGATAAAGCTAAAGACTGATGCACGCTTTTCTTCCGTACTTTCTATCATTTTATGTGGTGAAGCTAAGTTTAATTGGTAACACCATTCAGACCAAAATTGCGTTAATTCCTTTGTCCATTCATCGGTTTTGAGACTTTCAAAGGTTACGCCTAAGATATTCTCCCGTGTTGATTGCGGAATATTTTCATAGGTGGCAGTAAAACCGGCCAGTTGGTCAAGTTTGGTAAAAATCACATAAACAGGTAAACGGCTATGGGTCAGGTTATAAATTTCTTCGAGGCGTAAGTGTAACCGGGCGACAGTATTCTCACGCTCGGGTTTGTTGAGTGTTAAAAAATGTGCAAAATCCAGGGTTAATATCACGCCATTCAGTGGTTGTCTCGGGCGCTTTTCCACTATCCATAAGAATAAATGACGCCAAAGTTTTGTATAGAGTTGAGGCTTATCCGGATTAGCATCTTGTTGGGTTAAAAGCGCTCCCTCAATATCAAAAATGACGGCGTGGTCGTTATTAAATATGGAAAAATAGACGCTATCCGTACTATTCTCTTCCAAATCAGGTTGGTAAAGCGGGTTTAGTCCTTCAATTGCGTTTAATAAGTGGGATTTGCCACTTTGTGAATCGCCGATCATAACATACCAAGGCAAAACATAGGCGTAACGTTTGGTCTCCAAATAGCGCTGGCATTTTATTTCCCAGTGTTGCAGATAACGGTTTTGGCTGTCCAGTTCGGCTTGAATAGCACTGTTGATATTTTGTTTCGCCTCTTGACGGGCTTTTTCCAACACCCGTAATCGTGCGATAATTTTCCAGGTCAGCCAACCTATTCCAATAATGAATAACACAGCGGTAGCTAACCAACGATGCGATATGTCGGCAAACGGGGTAAATCCATTAAGGGTAAATGTCTCCCCTTTGACCCAAATCCAAATGAGTGCTGCCAGCCAGCAGAGGGTGAGTACCACAGCAGGCGAAAGTTTAAATTTAGGTAAGGTGGGTTTTAACACCTGAAAGAAAGAGGGTAATTTCATTATCGTATCCTAAAGCGGCGATGTATTAGGTGAAACTTTTTGGGCAAGAAAGGCAAAAAGACGGTCTTCCCATTGTGCAAGCGGGGTGATAGACAATGTATTTTGCAATGTCTGATAACCTTGTTGGGCAAGCACTGTCATCTCTGCTTTCTCCATTAATTGACACGCAGTCAGTTGAGCATAGAATTTTTCACGACCGTCTTGAGCGGGTTGTTGGTTAAGCAAGGCGAAAGCTGCTGTCAAGCCATCACGTTCATAACACGCCCATACGTCATTAAAATCGGTATGTGTACCGGTACTTAATGTTGTGTCTGTTTGCTCAGTTTTAAAAAGCCAATGTTTAGCATCTTCAGAGAGAAAAGGCAAGCCGTCATTAAAATGGTAGTCTTTCAACTCGGGTAAGCGCATTAAAAAAGCACGTGTTTCTGCTTGAATAGCAGAAGCAACGGCAGTAAAGCCTAGTTTTTCGGCATAGGTTGCGGAAATAAAATGCCCTTCCAACCAAAAGGGGGCAAGGGTTAAGCTATATTCTAGCTCACCCCAAATAGCGTAGGTCGGTTGTGTTAGGTGAGCGAGATAGTGTTGGCGCATATCTGCAGACACGGCAGCTAATGGCGTAATTTTGTTTTCAACGGGCGGCAACGTATCAATCCCCGACCAAATCGTATGTCGCCGGAGTTGGTAGCCAATGGGTGAGCCAATATGCTTTGTAACTAATATCTCAGCTACTTTTAACAATGTATATCGCCAAGCTTTCTCATTGCTGTCATCTACTTTTACATTTGTCTCGATGGGTTGCTCTGCATTTTGCGCTGAAGGTATCGTTGTCGCTAAAGCGTTATCAGCCGGTTTTGATGTGTCCTGTTCGACCACTCTATCCGGCACGGCTTGCAATCGCTGACGGTAACGAGTGAGCAGTTCAACTAATGTCGCCTCGGAAAGATGAGCAGCAAGCCATTCAAGATGGGCTTGCATCGCCTCTCGCTCATAGCGGGAAGCGTGCTGGTTAAAATTATCCAATGTCGGCTCAAATCGCTTGAGAATTTGTAAGGTTAAACGGCTTTTCTTCAGTGGTGAAATCGGAGCTGCCGGTTGCCAAAATTGCCGGACATAATCGGTCAATAACGTGATGGCAAGCAGTAGTGTTTGAGTGTCCCCTTGATGCTGCAATGTGCGCAGTAAATGTGCCAACACACGCATATCTTTGGTTTTATGGCTGAGTAGGGTAATGGCGCGCTGTTGAATATCGTTAATATTGAGTAATTGATGTTCAAGAGAACCGAGTTTAACCATTTCACCGTCCAGATATTCCCAATCCGGATCGTCATCTGCAATCTCTATCGCAATATCTGTGTTTATCTCAGCCGCAATAGCCTGTCGCCAGGGGTGCGCACCTATTATATCTATCATACTGTTCCTTTAGATGTTCTGATCATTACCAATGGCAAGCTTGCCGAAAGGATTTAATATCCTGCTCAATGTTTTGAATGTTAAATGTCCAACGTGGCTCACCGCTTTGCAGTTTAATCGTCATTTGGGTTGCACCAAATAACTGTTGAATTTCACGGATACCTTGTAAGCCACGACTTGCTTCTAAAATATACCCATTGTCTCGACTAAACCAGCGACTTTGAAAGCGGCTTTTGTCGGTTTCAATACTCACGGGTAACTCACGGCCTGTTAAGGGGCGATGTAAAATCAGTTGCAGTCGGGTGATATTATCAATACAACTTAACATCAAAATCGGTCTGGGCGGTGCGATACCTAATGCCGGTGTCGTCAGCACCACTTGAGGAATGTCTTCGACGCTGGATTCTTTAATGATAAATTGCGTTGAATGTGTCTCCCGACCTTTCTCTTGTTCTGTAGCCCTTAACCAAGATGCACTTCGCTGTCCTGCGGGTATAGCGTGGGGCGTGCTATCTTGCCACGCACTATCATAGCAATCCAGCCGCTCAAGGCTGGACTGTGTTTGTCGGCATTGAGCGAGACGCTTTAATGTCTCTGTCTCATTAGCTAGCACGGGGAATGCGCAGCATAAACCGATTAAATAGCAAAATCGCATTGTTCTTCTCCAATCGCAGCGACAAATTGATGATCGACCACAGAGAAGCGAATTGCCTCAATGGGCATATTTTGCGCTTGCTTTTGCAATAACAGCAGTGAGATAGGCGGTAGCATATGGCCGTCAATAATCGATTCCAACATTCTTGCCCCATTTTCTGCCCGGTTTGCTCTAAGCAGAATTTCCGTTTTGACGTCATCATCAATCGTAACCGAGGTATTAAAACGTTCGATCAAGCGGGCAGTTAATGTTGATAATTTACCATCAATAATGTCAGCTAAAATCGTTTGGCTAAGTGGCAGGAACGGAATAACTTCCATACGAGCCAATAACGCTGGTTTAAAAAACGCGGCAAGCTCGGGGTAAAGTAACGTGGTTAATTGACTTTCATTTTCAGCGTTATCCACAATAGTTTGATAACCTAAATTAGAGGTCAGGAAAAAGACAACGTTCTGGCAATCAATAAGCCGTCCCTCCCCGTCAGCCATTTCTCCTTTATCAAAGGCTTGGTAGAACAGGTTTAATACATCAGGGTGCGCTTTTTCCACTTCATCTAATAAAACCACAGAGTAAGGCATACGGCGAATCGCTTCGGTTAAAATGCCTCCTTCGCCATAACCGACATAGCCCGGAGGCGAACCGATTAAACGGGAAACTGTGTGCTTTTCCTGAAATTCCGACATATTGATCGTGGTTAAGTATTGTTTACCTCCAAAGAGCAGATTAGTGATTTGTAGGACGCTTTCGGTTTTGCCCACGCCACTAGGGCCGACCAGTAAAAAGGCGCCTAATGGTCGGCCTTGGCGTCTTAAGTCTGCCCGTGCCGTCAATAAATGTCGGTGGAGATGCTTAATGGCAAGTGTTTGCCCCTTAATCTCTTTCGAGAGATACGTCGGTAAATCGGCGATGATATTCAGTTCATTTTGGGATAACCGTTCTAGCGGTACGCCTGTCCACTCGGCAATAACCGTTTCGATCTGGGATTTAGTAACGTGCGGTGATACCAAGATCTGATCTTTCTGCGCATCAGATAACGCTATTTCAAGGGATTGCAATGTTGCTCGGAGGCTGCCAGTATCGCTATCGTCATTCCCCTCTTTCTCTAGCAACTGCTGACGAGCTGCAATGATCTGTTTCACTAGCTCTTGTTGCTGATGCCATTTTTCTTCTAAGAGCGTTTGCTCGTACGATAATGTGTCAATTTGATTGGTCAATGCTGCAAGTCGCTCTGCATCATTTGACATCCCTAAACGATATGCCCGTTCAAAGAGTGTTTTTTCCGTTGCCAACTGATGAATTTGCGTCCGCAAGTGCGATAATGCTTTAGGGGGCGATGTCAGCGCAATCGCCACTCTGGCACAGGCAGTATCTAGCACATCAATAGCTTTGTCCGGTAATTGGCGACCACTTAAATAACGATCACTTAAACGGGCTGCGCTGATCACCGCCTCTTCATCAATCAAAACCGAATGGGCTTGCTCATAGGTGAGCCTAAGCCCTTGTATAATGATAATTGCCTCATCAACAGTCGGTTCATTTAATTTCACTAATTGAAAACGGCGGGAGAGCGCTGCATCTTTTTCAACGTATTTTTTATACTCTTTCCAAGTCGTGGCTGCAATCGTTTTCAACGTTCCCCGTGCTAATGCCGGTTTTAACAGATTGGAGACATCCAAGCCCCCTTGTTGATTGCCCGCCCCTATGAGGGTGTGTGCTTCATCAATAAATAAGATGATTGGGATCGGTGATTGGTCGATTTCAGCCATCACCCCTTTAAAGCGTTTTTCAAATTCCCCTTTGACCGCGGCGCCGGCTTGGAGTGCGCCCAAGTCCAAGCTCATAATGCGAGTATCACAAAGTTTGTCGGGGACTTCACCATTGACAATGCGTAATGCTAACCCTTCAATCAAGGCACTTTTACCGACCCCGGCTTCGCCCACGATGATAGGATTATTTTTTCGCCGCCGACAGAGAATGTCGATCATTAAGTCCATCTCATTATCACGGCATAATACCGGGTCAAGCTGCTCCTGTTTCGCTAACGCAGTAACATCTTGAGCGTATTTGGCTAATAAGGTCGGCGAACAAGCGGTCGGATTCGCCGGATTTTTTGCAACGTTCGGCGCTTCAGCAGAGGGGGCGGTAATCAATAGCCAATCCCGTTTTAGCAGTTCACGGTTAATCGTAATGAATTGCTGGCTCAAATGGTGTGGTAAATAACGGTGGCTGGACAATAATAGTGCTAAAAATAACACGCCGCTGCGTAATTCGGTTTGTTTCATCTCCGCCGAGGCGAGCAACCAAGCATCTTGTAAGAGTTCGACTAACAAGGGTGAAAAGCGTGGATAATCTTCTATTCCCCCTTTGCCTTTCATCTGGGTTACTTCCAGCTCAAATGCGTCAATTAACGTTCCGATCTCTAATTCAAAATTCTCGGCAATCAGCCGAACATCACATAATGGCGTAGCAAACAGTTGTTTAAAGAGATGCGGAAGCGTGATTTCGGTAATCTGAGCATTGATGCTGTCTGCTGCAACATCTTCTAAAACAGACTTCACGATAGGGTGAAGTTTACCGACAAGGACGGGAAGATCGATTTTGAGCATAACAATATCCTAGTGTAATAAGTTGCCAATTTGTTTTAAGATTGCTTGCGTTTGGTAATGTAATTTAAACGCATAAATGCTATATATCCCGCTTAAGATTATCAGACCTAAACAGGCATAGTGTTTAATCCCCCATTTTTTGAGAAGCAGATAGCGGGATTTTTTTAGGTTAGGGGTATGATGCAGCACGATTTGACCCGGCTCGGGCGTGAGTTCTCGAATATAGCGGTAGAGATTCTGATAAATCTCATTAAATTCTACTGAGGATTGCTGCACTTTATAACGACCACGAAATCCCAAACTAAAACAGAGGAAAAGAAACTCTAGGAGTTCTTTATAACGCTTCGGTTCGGTCAGTAATTTATCCAGTAAAAGATAAACCTTCTCACCTCCCCAAGTTTCATTATGGAAATGGGTGAGAAGAGATTGTTTATACCAATCGCTTTGGCGATCCCACCCG
Organism: Muribacter muris; assembly: GCF_004569585.1. NCBI lineage: Bacteria > Pseudomonadati > Pseudomonadota > Gammaproteobacteria > Pasteurellales > Pasteurellaceae > Muribacter > Muribacter muris. The sequence continues at coordinate 9,886 of NZ_SPPA01000020.1, forward strand.
TGCCCGAGTGCAATTTCATCAATAAAGGTGCAAAGAATATAACGAAAAGAGACCACGACAGCCGGTTCATAATGCTGTGCCTGAAGGGTATGTTCAATGGCGGTAATATCCCGCACGACTTGCTGATATAATCCTTTTGGAATATCACGATCTGCCAATTCTTTTAAGCGTAATACCATCCCCAGTAGCGGCGTAGCCGCGTCAATCATCGGGTTGATATTACGTCCTCTTAATGCGAGGTGATAGTGATAAGCTAAATCAAGTTCGTCTGATGAAAGGTGATAGTCTAATTCAGCCATAGATTATCCTCGAATTGCCCACAGTTGCATATCCAATGCCGGAAAGTGTCCGGATACATGGAAAGCCAGTGCGTGATGTGTCTTAATTTGCTGCCATTCTTGACCGAGTGTATCCAACTTAAAGTAAGTGTAACCGGAATGATACGGGAGTTGGCGTGGTACGGCACTTAACGGTGTGAGTAATACCCCCGGTAACTGTATACTCACTAAGTGGCGTAGGTTATCCGGTGAGGTGATTTTCGTTTGTTGCACAAATTGGCGGCGTAGCTGTTCATCAGGGATTTGTGCTGTTACGGCTAATATAAATTCGGCACGTTCTAAGAGATCCCGATCGTTGATTGAAGCGATCTTAATACCGTGCTCACGATCAATCAGTTGAATAGAGACGGCTCTAGGCATTAATACGGTACTCAGTGCAATCCGAATACCCCGTAATACGTCATTAAAGGTAGTGGTTAAATCGTCGTGATCGTATTCCGGGTAAATGTGTGCAATGCGGGAGGCGTCGGTAAAGGTCATCAATTCACCGGCAAAACTGATTAAGTGCCGATATAAAAACTCTGGGTGAATAGTCGGTTGGGCTTGTAAATGTGTATAAAACGGAAACTGCCTGTTTAAAAGTTGTAGCATTAAAAACTCGGTAACATCGGCAATCCCTTGTTGGCTCGGTGAACCGATACGAGAAGAGAGCGTGCCGGTGCGCTGATCGAGTGTGCCGGCAATTTCAGTCAAGAAATCCCGTAGAATGGTTGAGGCTTTGACGGATAAACAGGTTGGGATAAATTGCTGGTCCAACTCAATTCTACCGTCTTGTTCAATATGACGAATACGGGCAATCAAAATACAGGTATAGGCACTGCGATCTTCAGACCCTTGCATTAAACGGGGCGCCAGGCGGGCAACGAATACCTGAGCATTATTCCCTTGTGGTGTATGCACATCTCGAACCTCTTGCACATCTTCTCTATAACGAACCGTACGAGCATCCGATGTGTGATAGGCGGATTGAATATCGTTAACGGAAGGGTTTGTGGTGGGTAAGGCTAAATAAATATCTTGGCTTTCGCGGGTGCTAATATCTTTGATATCAATCGTATCCGGTAAAAAATCTTCGGACGGCATAGAAAAAGGAGTGCCGTCATTAAATATGCCGGAGGCTGAAAGCAACCCGAACTTCCCTAAATTTAACAGTTCCCGATTAATCTCAAGGGCGCTTATGCCATAGTGATAGTGAGACAGTGTGGTAAGCTGACTATGCAGTAAATAATCAATATGGCGTTGCTGTTGCTGAAAATGTTGTGGCTTGATGAAGAGCCCTTCTTGCCAAATAATACGATTTTGACTCGACATATTTATTCCTTTTCCACTTTAATAATAAGATGTTGTTTTTTAACTTGTGCTAAGACGTGATAACGATGACCGCCTGTACCGTTTAATTTAATGACCTGCTTCCATTCCGATATTTCAGGATTGGAATAATAGGCAATTAGTCCAAGATACTGGTTTTTCTCGTCTAACGTTATCTCGGGTAAAGGTTTGTATTGTGCAGGGACTAGGGTGTAATCTTGATGATCTAAATAGTTTTTACCGAGAATATCTTTAAGTTCCGTCTCTTGTAATTGGTCATAGTAAGTCGCCTGTAACATTGAATCTTCCGTGAGATAAATTACTTGCAGATTGATAGGCGAAGGCTGATTAGCACTGTTAGGGTTAATATTCGGTTCGGCTAATAGGGTTAATCGTAGCGTTGAAGGCTGATCCGTATCCTTACCGACCTGAATAGACGGATCCATAATGACTTGCCCGATCTTTTTTGCCGCATCAATGGCGCTGCTACAACCACTTGTTGCCCACGCCACCAGACACATTAACGTAAAGTGTAGTAATTTCACGTGATTATCCTTAATTTTTATGGGCGTCCCTTAATGCCTTATCATAGGCTTGTGAATAGACTTCCCAAAACAGTTTCTCAAACCCAAATTGACGAGCAGAGGTGAGTTCTTGATAATAATTGTTGTACATTTCCCACGCCCAAGCATCGGTTGTCGCTTGGCGCTCATTGCTACGGCGATAGTTTTCAAATCGATTTAACAATGTATTGGGGGAGAATGCGGCTAAAATCGCATTTAATGCGGCGGTAATCGCAATCGTATTTGCTTTATTGTGTAACAACACATTATGTAAGCTTTCCGAAACGGCCGCCGGTGCGGATAAATGTACCGGACTTTTTTTCGCACCAAAGAGAATATCAATAGTAGTGCTGTAATCCAAATTTAATCGTAGCGGATTATCTTCAATCGGTCTTAAATGTTTATCGGATAAGTTATTCTTTTCTTTTTGCAGTGCAAGTAAACCCATAATCGCTGCGTGTAAAGTTTTACCGATTTCTTCAAGAAAATCATTAGCCGTTTGCGTATCTTCAATCGGGAGAGTTGTGTGTAATTCTCGTATTAAAGGAGTTAAGGCAACGTGATGTGCATTTAATGTTTCTGAATGTTGTCCTGTAACCGTATCAGGCAAATCCAGAAAAGTCTGATCGAACTCACGTTCTTTGAAAGTGGAAGTTTGTGGCTTATTTGCAAGAGGCGATTCATCAGCAATCGGCATTTGAGCCTGTGTGTCTGCTATTGTTTCATTTAATGCAACTAAAGGGTCGTCAAATTTTTTCATTGTCGGTGTCTCAGAAGTGGATAGCGGTGAGTGTAAGCGGGAAATAGAAGTGTGTCCGGACAGCATAGTATGTAACGAGGCTGTCTCAGATTGCACTATTTCCTCAATGGTTTGGGGGATATTTGTATCTGCATTCTTCTCCAAATTCACTCGAATCACCAAATCGCCTACTGAAATAATATCGCCCTGTTTTAAGCGAATAAAACCGGATTTTGGGGTAAATTCAGCGTGATTCAGTAAAAGCGATTGATGGAGAACTAATAAACAGAAATGATGATCACGCCATTCAATACGAAATTGATTGGCGGGGATATTTTTATGCAAATCTTGGATAACCCAATGGTTGTTTTCCCCACTCCCGACTTGCCCGCCTTCGGGACTAAAATGAGAGGAAACCATTTTACCGCTTTCGAGGTGGGTACTATTGGTAATTGTCATTGAGAGTCGGTTTTTCGGTATTTGTGACATAATAAAATTCGAGTGTATTGGAGAGGATGTTGAAAAAAGTCTAACAAATTTTAGGCAGGGACTCTACTAAAATTATTAAAGAGCGTTATATATGATTGTAGAAGATGTTCTTACAGCATTTTTATCTAAGCACTTCATAAAAAAGTAAGAGACGCATTCTTCGGATAAACAAAAATGAGAACTAGATCATAAATTTCACAAATTTTTCGTTCCTTTTGCGTAAAAGTTGTTACAATCGACAGGGTGTTTAACATTTGATTAACAACGAGGACGTATTATGTCTGCTTTATCTCAGCAACTTATCTCTCAAACCGAACAGTATGGCGCACGCAACTATCTTCCTTTGCCGATTGTGATTAGCAAAGCGAAGGGGATTTGGGTCGAAGATCCGGAGGGCAAACGTTATTTGGATATGCTCAGTGCGTATTCGGCAGTCAATCAAGGGCATTGCCACCCGAAAATCGTGCAGGCGTTAAAAGATCAGGCGGACAAAGTTACCCTCACTTCTCGGGCGTTTTATAATGATCAACTTGGGGTTTGGTATGAAAAAATCTGCCAATTAACCAAAAAATCAATGGCTTTGCCGATGAATACGGGGGCGGAAGCGGTTGAAACGGCGATCAAGGCGGCACGCCGTTGGGGCTATGATGTCAAGGGTATTGCAGAAAATCGGTCGGAAATCATCGCTTGCGTAGGCAATTTCCACGGGCGGACAATGGCGGCGGTGTCGCTCTCTTCCGATCCGGACTACCAACGGGGCTTCGGGCCGTTATTGCCGGGGATTAAGCTAGTTCCGTACGGTGATTTGGAGGCATTAAAGCAGGCGATTACTCCTAACACAGCCGCTTTCTTAGTCGAGCCGATTCAAGGCGAAGCCGGCATCATTATCCCACCAAAAGATTTCCTCAAACAAGCCTACCAACTCTGTCAGCAAAATAATGTCCTCTTTATCGCCGATGAAATTCAAGCTGGGCTTGGGCGTACCGGTAAACTGTTTGCCTGCGAGTGGGAAGGGTTTGAGCCGGATATGTATATTCTCGGTAAAGCGTTGGGTGGCGGGGTTTTCCCGATTTCCTGCGTGGTGGCGGACAAAGCTATTTTAGGGGTGTTTAACCCCGGCTCGCACGGCTCGACTTTCGGGGGGAATCCGTTAGCTTGTGCCGTATCAATCGCTTCGCTTGATGTACTGATTGAAGAGAACCTCGCCGAGCGTTCACGGGAATTGGGCGACTATTTCTTAGCGGAATTGAAAAAAATCCGGCACCCTGCCATTAAAGAGGTGCGGGGACGTGGCTTGTTCATCGGTTTAGAATTGCACGAAGCCGCTCGCCCGTACTGCGAAGCCTTAAAAGAAAAAGGTTTGTTATGTAAAGAAACGCACGATACGGTGATTCGCTTTGCACCGCCGCTCGTAATTGAAAAAGCGGATCTCGACTGGGCGTTGGCTCGCATTCGTGAAGTGTTAAGTTAAGCAGACTGCTTGCAAAAAACAGAGAAAAAATAACCGCTTGTAAGCAGGAGGAACTATGCAAACACAACAAGATATTCGTATTCCCTTTATCTATTCCGTGCTACCGATTGTCGTGATGGTCAGCGTAATGGCGGTGGCAATTATTAAATTTGAAGCCTCGCCACACGTGCCGTTGCTGATTGGGGCGGTTACCGCCAGTTGTATCGCTCTCTATTTTGGTTATAGCTGGGATACGATTGAAAAAGGGATTTACCGCGGCATTAAAATGGCGTTACCTGCGATTGTCATCATCATTATGATTGGGCTGACTATTGGGGCGTGGTTGGGCGGCGGCATTGTCGCCACGATGATTTATTATGGCTTGAAGCTGATTTCGCCTTCACTGTTTTTGTTTACCATTTGTATTATCTGTGCCATTGTAACCTTGGCAATCGGCAGTTCGTGGTCAACAATGGGGACAATCGGCGTGGCGGCAATGGGGATTGGGTTGAGTATCGGCATTCCGGCACCGATGGTGGCTGGTGCGGTGATCTCCGGTGCGTATTTCGGCGATAAAATGTCGCCGCTCTCGGATACCACCAATCTTGCCGCAGGTATTACCGGCACGCCGCTGTTTGACCATATCCGCCATATGTTTATTACCTCCGTACCGGCGTTTATTATTGCACTTGGCGTCTATCTTTATATGGGCTTTCAGTTTGCCAACGATAACGTAGATTTAAGTAAAATCACCGATATTATGCAGGCAATGGAGCGGAATTTCGTGATTTCGCCGTGGTTATTAGCGGTGCCGGTATTGGTGGTGGTATTAGTTGCGAAGAAAGTGCCGGCATTGCCTGCATTGACCGCAGGGATTTTAATGGGCTGGCTCTGCCATATTTTTGTACAAGGCGGCGAGGTGGCGGTTGCAGTGAAAACCCTGCACGACGGCTATAAAATCGAGAGCGGGCACGAAATGATCGACACGCTGTTTAATCGGGGCGGGATTGAATCAATGATGTACACCATTTCATTGACGATTGTGGCAATGACTTTTGGCGGTATTGCCGAGCAAACGGGAATGCTACGTTCTGTGGTGGAAACGATTTTAAACTTCGCCAAAAAAGCCTCCAGCCTGATTATTGCCACCATTTTTTCGGCGATTGTAACCAACATTACCACCTCCGAGCAATATATCTCCATTTTATTGCCGGGCAGAATGTATGTTACTGCCTATCAAAATAAAGGGCTAAGTTCGAAAAATCTCTCCCGTGCGTTGGAAGACGGCGGCACGGTAACTTCCGTACTTGTGCCGTGGAACACCTGCGGGGTATTTGCTTTCTCAATGTTGCAGGTCAGTGCGTTTGAATATGCCCCTTATGCAGTGATGAATTACACCATTCCGGTGATTGCGATCATTCTCGCCAGCCTTAATATTCGCATTGAATATCTGCCGAAAGACGATCAAACCGAGCAAACAGCAAACACAACACAATAAAAAAACACTCCATCGAGTACCTCTACAAGCGGTGGGATTAGCACGATTTTTTGCAAATCCCACCGCTTTCTTTTTGATGGGCTGCCGAATGCGCCCGATTTCTATGCTATACTTGACCCCTTTTATACCTTTATTATCTTAGGTCGGTACAATCAACATTGCTAAAAAATCGGCAAAACCGACCGCTTGTAATGAGAAGAACATATCAATATGGCACAGAATTTAGTTGATTTTTTAGTTGAAACCTTATCCGGCTTGAAAGCACAGGATATTGAAGCGATTGATGTTAAAGGAAAATCCAGTATTACCGACACAATGATCCTCTGCACCGGCACTTCGAGTCGCCACGTGGCATCCACTGCCGATAATCTGATTGAAGAGAGTAAAAAAGCCGGTGTTGAGGTATTTGCCCACGAGGGCAAAGCCGTTGCCGACTGGATTGTGATCGACTTCGGTCAGGCAATTGTGCATATTCTGCAACGGGAAAGCCGCGAATTGTATCAACTCGAAAAATTGTGGATCTAATGAAAATTCAGTTAATTGCGGTGGGAACTAAAATGCCCGATTGGGTAACAAAAGGATTTGAAGAATATCAGCGCCGCTTTCCCAAAGATATGCCGTTTGAGCTGGTGGAAATTCCGGCGGGCAAGCGGGGCAAAAACGCCGATATTAAACGTATTTTGGAACAGGAAGGACGGTTGATGCTCAACGCTTGCGGGCGGGGGCGGATTGTCAGCTTAGATATTCCCGGTAAACCTTGGACGACCCCGCAACTTGCCGAGCAGTTGGAAATTTGGAAAAATGACGGGCGGGATGTGTGCCTGCTTATCGGCGGGCCGGAGGGGCTTTCTCCCGAATGTAAAGCGGCGGCGGAGCAAAGTTGGTCGCTTTCCCCGCTGACCCTACCGCACCCGCTCGTGCGAGTGGTGGTCGCGGAAAGTTTGTATCGGGCGTGGTCTTTAACCACCAATCACCCTTATCACCGAGAATAACGTGCAATGTTTGGCAAACTGGGCAAATTAACGAAACCCAAACACTACGAAAAAGTCCGCAACGGGCAGGCAGAGTTAAATCTGTTTATCCGTCGGGCGTTAATTGCTTTTCTCGGCGTATTAGGGCTGACGGGCATTTTGCTGACGAATCTATATCATTTGCAAATTACCGACTATGAATCCTACCAAACCCGTTCCAACGGCAATCGCATCAAGTTGTTGCCGGTTACGCCGACAAGAGGGCTGATTTACGATCGCAACGGTAAAGTATTGGCGGAAAACTTAACCTTTTTCGGCTTATATATCGTGCCGGAAAAGGTGGATAATTTAGAGCAAACGCTGGCGGAATTGCAGGCGTTGGTCGGTTTGAGCGAGGCGGATATTGATAATTTTCGTAAGGAAAAGAAACGTTCGTCCCGCTATACGCCGATTTTACTTAAACCGGATTTGACCGAAGAGCAGATCGCCCGCTTTTCGGTCAATCAACATCGTTTTCAGGGAATGGATATTCACCCTTATTTCAAACGGAATTACCCGTACGGCGAAATAATGACCCATATTCTCGGCTATGTTGCTAAAATTAACGATAAGGATAAAAAACGGCTGCAAGATGAGGGGAAATTCGGTAATTATGCCGGCTCGCACGATATTGGCAAACTGGGGATTGAAAAGTTTTATGAAGATCAGCTTCACGGCATAACCGGTTTTGAAGAGGTGGAAATCAATAACCGGGGCAAAGTAATCCGCAAACTGCGGGATCAAGCGGCGGTTGCCGGCGGCAGTATTCGCTTGACCATTGATGTCGAACTGCAACGCTATGTTGCTAATTTACTCGGTAATCATCGAGGCTCGGTGGTGGTGCTTGACCCTCGTGATAGTAGTATTTTAGCGATGGTAACGACACCGAGTTACGACAATAATCTGTTTGTGGACGGCATTTCAGGCAAGGATTATAAGCAATTATTGGACGATCCCGACCGCCCTTTGTACAGTCGGGCAACGCAAGGGACTTACCCGCCCGCCTCCACGATTAAACCGTTTATGGCAGTGGCGGGCTTGGCGGAAGGCAAAATTACGCCGACTAAAACCGTGTTTGACCCCGGTTACTGGCTCTTACCCGGTACAACCCAACGCTTTCGGGATTGGAAAAAAAGCGGACACGGTAGCACAGATGTGAATAAAGCAATCACCGAGTCGTCGGATACTTATTTTTATCAGCTCGCCTACGATATGGGGATCGATAAAATGTCCGATTGGATGAAAATGTTCGGTTTTGGGGTCAAAACCGGCATTGATTTGCACGAAGAATCCTCAGGGATTATGCCAAGCCGTGAATGGAAACAGAAACGCTATAAAAAAGGCTGGATTCCGGGGGATACCATTTCTGTTGGTATCGGGCAGGGCTATTGGATTGCCACGCCGTTGCAATTAGCGAAGGCAACGGCGGTGCTGATCAATAACGGACGGGTGAATACCCCGCATTTGATGAAAGAGATTATGTCTACCGAAACGATCCCTTATCAAGATCCGCTGCTGTATGACGATATTAAAAACGTGCCGCCCCGTTACTGGCAGATTGCCAAGCTCGGTATGTACAATGTGATTAACGCCAGCAATGGGACGGGGCGAAAAGCCTTTGCCGGTGCATCTTACCGTGCGGCAGGTAAAACGGGGACGGCGCAGGTGTTCAGCTTAAAAGGTGCGACCTATAACAAGCACGCAATCTCAAAGAAATTGCACGATCACGGCTGGTTTATCGGCTATGCGCCTTACGACAATCCAACGGTAGTGGTGGCGGTGATTTTAGAAAATGCTGGCGGTGGTGGTAGCACGGCTGCGCCAATGGGGCGTAAAGTAATGGATTATGCGTTGAACCAATCCGCAGCACGTCCGGATTTGCAAAAAAATGACGATAACGCACCGCCTGTCAATAATGGGGAACGCCGTGAATAAATTTTTAGCTCGTTTTTGGAAAGTGTTCGCATTGGATATTTTCCTGCTGATCGGTCTGCTGGCGGTTACCGGCTATGGTTTAATTGTATTATATAGTGCCAGCGGCGGCAGTGAAAAAATGTTTATCAGCCGCCTATTCCAAGTCGGTTTAGGCTTGGGGCTAATGCTAGTGATGGCATTTTTCCCGCCACGCTTTTATGAAAAACTTGCCCCGTATCTGTATGTGGTGTGCATTATCCTGCTCGTGTTGGTCGATGTGGCGGGAGAAACCAGTAAGGGCGCACAGCGTTGGCTGAATTTGGGCTTTATTCGCTTTCAGCCGTCTGAAATTGCTAAACTTGCCGTGCCGCTAATGGTGGCGACTTATTTAGGTAAGCGTCCGCTACCACCGGATTTTCGGGATACCTTTATTGCTTTGGCGATGATTATTGTGCCAACCTTATTGGTGGCGTTACAGCCGGATTTAGGTACATCTATTTTGGTGTGTGCAGCGGGGATTTTTGTCTTATTCCTTGCCGGTTTGAGCTGGAAGCTGATCGGCGCAGGTGTGGTATTTTTAGCCGGTTTTATCCCGATAATGTGGTTCTATTTAATGCACGACTACCAAAAAACACGGGTAATGACGCTGATTGATCCGGAAAAAGATCCGCTCGGCTCGGGGTATCACATTATCCAATCGAAAATTGCGATCGGCTCGGGGGGCATTGAAGGCAAAGGCTGGATGGAAGGCACGCAATCGCAGTTGGAATTTTTGCCTGAACCTCATACGGATTTTATTTTTGCGGTATTGGGTGAAGAACACGGCTTGATCGGCGTGTTGATTTTATTGGCGATCTACCTGTTTATTATCGCTCGCGGGCTGACGATCGGCGCAAAAGCCGGCACGGCATTCGGGCGGATTTTATCCGGCGGCACGGCATTGCTGTTTTTTGTGTATGTGTTCGTTAATATTGGTATGGTAAGCGGGATTTTGCCTGTGGTGGGCGTACCCTTACCTTTGTTTAGCTATGGGGGAACGTCCTATGTTACCCTGATGGCAGCTTTTGGGTTGATGATGTCCGCTTATGTTCACCGTGAACGTAAGGATAAAAATAATCCGTTTAATAAATTAAAATAACGCAATCGTCTGCATCGTGCAGAGGAATTTAAGGAGGATTGAATGAAATTCACAAAATTTGCCGCGGTATTGCTGGCAATCTTAATGGCATCGTTGCCCACGCAGAGTTTTGGCGCAACTAAAGGTTCGGCAAAAAAGTCATCACCAAAAAAGACAGTGGTGAAAAAAGCAACCAAGAAAACGGCGGTTACTCAAAAGAAGTCGCCGGTTACGGCAAATGAAACTAAAACCCTTTACGGCGTGAAAGGGGCAAAGTTGCAGCCGACTAAAGTCAGCACAAAGCGTTACAGCTATCGTGAAAAAGGCAAAACGCATACCACAATTAGCAAAGAGGCATCTCGTCTGTATAGTCAAACGGGCGTTGCCAGCTATTATGGCGGAATGTTCGACGGGCGAAAAACCGCAAGCGGTGAGATCTTCAATAAAAATGCCTATACGGCGGCGCATAAAACCTTAGCGTTAGGTTCTTATGCGTTAGTTACCAATTTACGCAATGGGCGTAAGGTGATTGTGAAAATCAACGATCGAGGCCCGTTCAGCAAAGCCCGTATTATTGATCTGTCGGTAGCGGCGGCTCGTGAAATCGGTATGCTTCATTCCGGTGTCGCAAAAGTGCGGGTGGAAGCAATGCAGGTGGATAGCCAAGGTTACATCATCGGCAAAGGCGCGGAGAGTTTACGCAAGCTGGCACAAAAAGAGGGGTTAGCCTTTAGGGTGAAAGGGTCAGGGAACAACCTGGCAATTAAAGCGGAGATTTCGGCGAAAAAACCGGAGAAACAGACCGCTTCCAAAGCTGCCAAACAGCCTTCGCCAAGTTTAACCGTGATAACCGATAACGAAAAAGAGGCGAAAAAAATCGCAAGAGCGGTGAAACAAAAGGCCTACGTTGAAAAAGTCGGTAAGCAGTATCGGGTGGTGATCGCCGTTACCAATCTCAGCGAAAGCAAGAGCGTGAAAAAGCAGATTGTGAAATTGGCGCATTATCAATCTATTCATTATTCAGCAAAATAAATGGGACTTAATATGTTAAAGAAAAAATTACGCATTTCTGCCGGTGTGTGTGCATTGGCATTTTCTGGTATGCAATTTGCCCACGCCGATGAGATCGGGCACGGCATTCCTGCGCCGCAACTGAACGCCCAAACCTTTATTTTAATGGATTACAACTCCGGTGCCGTGTTGGCGGCGTTAAATCCGGATCAACGTCAGTACCCTGCCAGTCTAACCAAAATGATGACCAGCTATGTGATTGGCGATGCGTTAAAAAGCGGCAAAGTAAAAAACAGCGATATGATTACGGTAACGGAAAGCTCGTGGGGGCAAAAATTCCCCGGCTCGTCTAAAATGTTCCTCAACCTTAATCAGCAGGTCTCGCTGGAAGATCTGAACAAAGGGATTATTATTGTCTCCGGTAACGATGCCAGCGTGGCAGCAGCAGAGCATATTTCCGGCTCGCAGCAAGCCTTTATTGAAACGATGAATAAGTATGCCCAGCAATTCGGCTTGAAAAATACCCATTTCACCACCGTACACGGCTTGGACGATGCAAACCAATATTCCTCTGCGCGTGATATGGCGTTGCTCGGTATCCATATTATTCGCGATTTGCCGGATGAGTACAAAATCTACGCTGAAAAAGAGTTTACTTTCAATAAAATCAAGCAGCCTAACCGCAACGGCTTATTATGGGATAAAACCATTAATGTGGACGGAATGAAAACTGGTCATACCGACAAAGCCGGTTATAATCTGGTCGCTTCGGCGTACAACAGCAATACCCGCCTTGTGTCTGTGGTAATGGGCGTGCCGACCTACAAAGGCCGTGAGGTCGAAAGTAAAAAATTACTGCAATGGGGCTTTGCTAATTTTGAAACGGTCAAACCGCTTATTGCGGGGCAGAGCGTGTCCGAGCAGAGCGTCTATTATGGAGATTTGAACAAAGTGCAACTCGGCGTATTGCAAGACAGCTATATTACTGTGCCGAAAGGTAAAGCCGGCGAGTTGAAAGCCCGCTTCACACTGGATAAGAAAAATCTTGAAGCGCCGCTGGCGAAAGGTCAGGTAGTCGGGAAAATCGTGTATCAACTGAACGGGAAAGATCTGGCAACGATCAACCTACAAGTGATGCAAGCCGTGGAAGAAGCCGGTATTTTCGGCAAGGCGTGGGACTGGCTAGCATTAACTGTTAAAGGTTTGTTTGACTAGTGTTGATGAAATATTGAATAGTTGAAATCAATGGCGGATTTAGAATGGCATATGCAACAGCCGCATTTTCTTTCCACAGTGAAAGCGTTTGAAGATCTGCTCAGCCAACCGCTTGAGGTGAATATTGTAAACGCTTTAAGTGAGGCTTTTGTAAATTTGACGGTGAATGTAACCGCTTGTCAAAAACCGCCCGATCTATTCAGGCGGTTTTGTTTTTGAACTGCTGTGTCTAAAACAATGGTTACCGTTTATTAGAACATTCCACGCCCGCTGGCACTTTCTGCTGGCACGGCTTGGATCACGTTCCAATGCTCGATAATTTTGCCGTTTTCATCAAAACGGAAAATATCCACCACCGCCTCGCCTTTATCTTGATCGTCAAGTTGGCTGTGTACGTGCAATGCGACCAAATCGCCGTCTGCCAAAACACGTTTGATTGTGGCTTTAGACTTCGGATTGGCTTTTAAGAAAGGCACGAAGGCATCGACGAAGGCTTTGCCGCCGTCCGCAACAGTCGGATTGTGCTGACGATATTCCGCTCCCACATATTGATCAACCGCCTCTTGCACTTTATGCTGATTGAACGCTAACTCGTAAAAGGCGAGTGCCGCTGCTTTATTTTGTTCCGGTGTGGTGTGTGCCAATGCCGTTGTTGCAGCCGCAAGTGCGGCTAAAAAGGTGAGTGATTTTTTCATTATGTGTTCCTCTAAATGATGAAATGTGTTTTGAATGGTGGGCATTATACTGAAATAAACTCTCGGAAAAAGTACGTTTTTTGCATATAATTGTTTCAATATAAGAAACAAATAAGAGGAAAAAATGGACAGATTAACCGCTATTCACGTCTTTCTCAGTGTCGCAGAAACGGGTAATTTTACGGTAACGGCAGAGCGATTGGGGTTATCCAAACCGATGGTTAGCCGCTATGTTGCGTTAATGGAAGAGTGGCTGGGAGCAAGATTGCTACAACGTACGACCCGCAAAGTTTCGTTGACGGACGCAGGTGAGCAAGCGGTCGTTTTCTGTCGGAAAATGGCAAATTTAAGCGAAGAAATGCAGCAGGAAATGGTGGCAATGCAGGGCGAATTGCGAGGCGTGGTGCGTTTGTCTTGTAATGCGGCGTTCGGTGCGAACCATTTATTGCAAGCGGTGAACGATTTTCTTGCCCTACACCCGAAACTGAATATTCAGCTTCAACTGACCGATACCTTGGTCGATTTAATTGCCGAGCGGATTGATTTAGCCGTCCGCTTTACTCATAGCCCCGATCCGCATTTGGTTGCACGTAAATTGGCGGAGTGCCATTCCGTACTGGTTGCCACCCCTGAGTATTTGGCACAATTTGGTACGCCGAACCAATTAGAGCAACTAAGCTGCCACAGCTTTTTATCGCATATCAACGTCAATCAAAAGGTATTAACTTTTCAGAAAGCACAACAAACGGTCAGTTTAACCCTCAGTAGCCGATTTGCGACCAACGATACGAACGCATTGCTTCACAGTGTATTGGCTCACAAGGGCATTGCAATGTTACCGACTTATTTGGTGGCGGATTTGGTGCAAAACGGCACGCTGCAAACGGTGCTGAATGAGTGGCAGCTCCCGACCTTTAATGTCTATTTACTTTACCCTAGCCGCCACCGACTGCCCCTTGCGGTACGGACATTGATTGATTTTCTCGTTACCCGTTTTGAAAAGATTGTCTGGTAAGTAAGCGGTCGGTTGCGGGCGATTTTTTGTAAATTTCATCACGAAACCGACCGCTTATTCTTTCTTTTTTGGAAATTATATTTCAATAAAATGCTTGTTTATCTACTTGTTTTGAGTATCTATAATGCCTCCATCAACAAACGACAGCGTTTGAGTAACAAATAAGTGAGGATAAAATGAAAAAAGTCGCCAATGTTTGGCAAGCGCCGGAAAAACACTGGGTCGGCAACGGTTTTCACGTTCAATCAATGTTTAACTATAACGATCGTGATAAACACCTTGATCCGTTTTTATTGATGGATTATAACCCGCCGAAATATTTCCAAGGCGGTCGCCGTGATAACTCGGCATTTGATTTGCGAGGTGTGGAAGAGCACCCGCACCGTGGTTTTGAAACCGTTACCATTGCTTACCAAGGCGAAGTGTCTCATCGGGATTCACACGGTGGCGGCGGTACTATCGGCACGGGTGATGTGCAATGGATGACCGCAGGCTCAGGCATTATGCACGAAGAGATGCACTCCGAAAAATTTGCTAAAGAGGGCGGCTTGTTTGAAATTGTGCAACTTTGGGTCAATTTACCGGCAAAAGATAAAATGACCGCACCAAAATATCAAGCGATTAACTCGGCGGAGATTCCGGTGGTGGCATTGCCGAACGAGGCAGGTACAGTGCGTGTGATTGCCGGTGAATTACTCCATATCCACGGGGCAGCCAGCACCTTTAGCCCAATCAATATGTGGGATACGGTGATGAATGCGGGCAAAAGCTACCTATTCAGCGTACCGGCAGAGCATAATGTGGTGATTTTGGTGTTGGACGGCACGGTGCAAATCGGTGGTGATCACATTGCCCGCCGAGGTGAATTGGTTACCTTTGAACGTGGCGGCGCAGATGTGCTGGTTGAAGCCAATAATGATGCAAAATTGCTGATTTTAACCGGACAGCCGTTGAACGAACCTGTTGTCGGTTATGGTCCGTTTGTAATGAACAGCCGTGAAGAAATTGTACAGGCATTTGATGATGTGAAAAACGGACGATTTGGCCGTATTGATCATTAACCCTAAAAAGCGAACTTCGGTTCGCTTTTTATTTGCAAGCGGTCGGTCGGCGTGATTTTTTGCAAAATTTCAATGGAAAGCGACCGCTTACAGCAAAAATTTGCTTGATATGTTGGGCGTAATTATGATATATTCCGCCAGCTATTTGCATAGGGCAAGTAGATTCGTCCCGAAAGGGTGTTTTTTATTTTAACGGAGCACTAATATGATCCAAGAACAGACTATGCTGGATGTTGCTGATAACTCAGGGGCTCGTAGCGTAATGTGTATCAAGGTTCTAGGTGGATCGCACCGTCGTTACGCTGCTATTGGCGATATCATCAAAGTTACTGTAAAAGAAGCAATTCCACGCGGTAAAGTGAAAAAAGGTGATGTGTTAAAAGCAGTTGTTGTGCGCACCAAGAAGGGTGTTCGTCGCCCAGATGGCGCAGTTATTCGTTTCGATGGCAATGCTTGTGTAATCTTAAACAATAACACAGAGCAACCAATCGGTACTCGTATTTTTGGACCTGTGACGCGTGAACTTCGTTCTGAGAAGTTTATGAAGATCATCTCTTTAGCTCCAGAAGTACTATAAGGAGAATGTAATGGCTGCAAAAATCCGTCAAAACGATGAAGTAATTGTACTTACCGGTAAAGATAAAGGTAAGCGTGGTAAGGTAACTAAAGTGTTACCAAACGGTAAAGTGTTTGTTGAGGGTATCAACATTGTCACTAAGCACGAAAAACCGGTGCCGGCATTAGGCAAAGCGGGTGGTTTAGTGAAAAAAGAAGCGGCGATTGATGCGTCAAATGTTGCAATCTTTAACCCTGAAACAAATAAAGCTGACCGTGTAGGATTTAGATTTGAAGACGGTAAGAAAGTACGTTTCTTCAAGTCTAACGATAAAACAATTTAATTAACTGGAGTAATGCGATGGCGAAACTGCATGATTACTACAGAGATACAGTAGTTAATGAATTAAAAGCAAAATTCAACTACTCATCTGTCATGCAAGTCCCACGAATCGAAAAGATAACCCTAAATATGGGTGTGGGTGAAGCATTGACCGACAAAAAACTATTAGATAACGCCGTGGCGGATCTAACAGCAATCAGCGGTCAAAAACCTTTAATTACAAAAGCACGCAAATCTGTTGCAGGCTTTAAAATCCGTCAAGGCTACCCTATCGGCTGCAAAGTAACCCTTCGTGGCGAACGTATGTGGGAATTCTTTGAAAGATTGATTACTATTGCTGTTCCACGTATCCGTGACTTCCGTGGTTTAAATGCGAAGTCTTTCGATGGTCGTGGTAATTACAGTATGGGTGTGCGTGAGCAAATCATTTTCCCTGAGATCGACTATGATAAAGTAGATCGTGTGCGTGGTTTGGATATTACTATCACAACAACAGCGAAAAGTGATGAAGAAGGTCAAGCTCTTTTAGCTGCTTTCAATTTCCCATTCCGTAAATAAGGTAGGTTATCGTGGCAAAACAATCAATGATTGCACGTGATGTAAAACGTGCGAAATTAGCTGATAAATTCTACGCTAAACGTCAAGAATTAAAGAAAATCATCTCTGATGTAAATTCTTCTGACGAAGATCGTTGGGCAGCAGTGTTAAAATTACAAACACTTCCTCGCGATTCTAGCCCTAGCCGTCAGCGTAATCGTTGCCGCCAAACTGGTCGTCCTCACGGCGTACTGAGCAAGTTTGGTTTAAGCCGTATTAAGGTGCGTGAAGCCGCTATGCGTGGCGAAATCCCGGGCCTTAAAAAAGCAAGCTGGTAATAACCTCTTTTAATTTGGAATCATGGGAGTAAATACATGAGTATGCAAGATCCAATCGCAGATATGCTGACCCGTATTCGTAACGGTCAAGCTGCGAACAAAGTTGCAATCAGTATGCCTTCATCTAAGTTAAAAGTTGCGATTGCAAGCGTTTTAGCTGAAGAAGGTTACGTTGAGAGCTTTAAAGTTGTTGAAGGTGTTAAACCTGAACTGGAAATTACGTTAAAATATTTCCAAAACAAACCGGTTGTAGAAAGTATCCAGCGCGTGAGCCGTCCTGGTCTTCGTATTTATAAGCGTAAAGACGAGTTACCAAAAGTAATGGGCGGATTAGGTATCGCAGTAGTTTCTACATCTAAAGGTGTAATGACCGACCGTGCAGCGCGTCAAGCGGGTCTCGGCGGTGAAATTATCTGTTACGTAGCATAATAGTGAGGTAGGAAAAATGTCTCGTGTTGCAAAAGCACCTGTTAATGTTCCTGCCGGAGTTGATGTAAAACTCGATGGTCAGCTATTAACAGTTAAAGGTAAAAACGGCGAGTTATCTCGTGAAATTCATAATGCGGTTGAAGTAAAATATGAAGCTAATGTATTAACATTTGCCCCTAAAGCAGGGATTGTCAATGCAGATGCGCAAGCAGGTACTGCTCGTGCATTAGTTAATGCAATGGTTATCGGTGTTACCGAAGGCTTTACTAAGAAATTACAATTAGTTGGTGTTGGTTATAGAGCACAAATGAAAGGCAACACAGTTGCGTTAAGTTTAGGTTTCTCACACCCGATTGAACATGTATTGCCTGCTGGCGTAACTGGTGAATGTCCGTCTCAAACAGAAATCGTTCTTAAGAGTGCAGACAAACAGTTAATCGGTCAAGTAGCAGCAGATATTCGTGCATATCGCCGTCCAGAGCCTTATAAAGGTAAAGGTGTACGTTACGCTGATGAAGTCGTACGTACAAAAGAGGCTAAGAAAAAGTAAAGTAAGGTAACACTATGGATAAGAAAGTAGCTCGTATCCGTCGTGCAAGCCGTGCACGTCATTTAATGAGAGAGCAAGGTGCAACGCGTTTAGTTGTACATCGCACACCTCGTCATATTTATGCGCAGGTAATTGCACCAAATGGCTCAGAAGTTTTAGCAGCAGCTTCAACTGTTGAAAAAGTAATTAAAGAGCAAGTTAAATATACCGGTAATAAAGATGCGGCGGCAGTAGTAGGTAAACTTATTGCAGAGCGTGCTTTAGAAAAAGGTATTCAAGCGGTTGCATTTGATCGTTCTGGTTTTAAATACCACGGTCGTGTGCAAGTTTTAGCAGATGCTGCTCGTGAAGCTGGTCTTCAGTTCTAATAGAGGAATTTGAGATGTCAAACATCGAAAAACAAGCTGGTGAACTGCAGGAAAAGCTAATTGCGGTTAATCGTGTATCAAAAACCGTTAAAGGTGGTCGTATTATGAGCTTTACTGCTTTAACAGTAGTAGGCGATGGTAACGGTCGTGTAGGTTTTGGTTACGGTAAAGCTCGTGAAGTTCCGGCAGCAATCCAAAAAGCGATGGAGAAAGCTCGTCGCAATATGGTTAATGTAGCGTTAAACGAAGGTACATTACAACACCCTGTTAAAGGTTCTCACACAGGTTCACGTGTATTTATGCAACCGGCAAGCGAAGGTACAGGTATCATCGCAGGCGGTGCAATGCGTGCAGTGTTAGAAGTTGCAGGTGTGCATAACGTTCTTTCTAAAGCGTACGGTTCAACTAACCCTATTAACGTTGTTCGTGCAACAATTGATGCACTTGCAAATATGAAATCACCGGAAATGGTTGCTGCTAAACGTGGTAAAACTGTTGAAGAAATTTTGGGGTAATTGAATATGGCAAAAATTAAAGTAACTCAAACCCGTAGCTCGATTGCTCGTTTACCGAAGCATAAAGCGACGTTAAAAGGCTTAGGTCTGCGTCATATTCGTCATACTGTTGAGTTGGAAGATACACCGGCTGTACGCGGTATGATCAATCAAGTTTCATATATGGTTAAAGTGGAGGAGTAATCAAATGCGTTTAAATACTCTTTCTCCAGCTGAAGGTGCTAAGCACAGTGCAAAACGTTTAGGTCGTGGTATTGGTTCCGGTTTAGGTAAAACGGGTGGTCGTGGTCATAAAGGTCAAAAATCTCGTACCGGTGGCAGTGTTCGCCGTGGTTTCGAGGGTGGTCAAATGCCTTTATACCGTCGTTTACCAAAATTTGGTTTTACTTCTCTTAAATCATTGCATACAGCTGAAGTACGTTTAAATGAGTTAGCAAAAGTAGAAGGTAACACAGTTACTTTAGAGGCTTTAAAAGCAGCTAACGTAATCACAAAAGATATTTTATCTGCTAAAGTTATTCTTTCAGGTAAAATTGAAAAAGCAGTAGTGGTTAAAGGCTTAAGCGTAACTAAAGGTGCAAAAGCTGCTATTGAAGCTGCTGGTGGTTCTATCGAGGAATAATAAATGGCTAAACAACCAGGATATCAAGGTAATACTCAGAAAGGGACTGGTGAATTAAAATCAAGATTATTGTTCGTTTTGGGTGCTTTAATCGTTTTTCGTATCGGTTCTTTTATTCCTGTTCCTGGTATTGATGCTTCTGTATTATCCGAGCTAGTTCGACAACAGCAAGGCACCATCATTGATATGTTCAATATGTTCTCTGGTGGTGCTTTAAGTAGAGCTTCTATATTTGCATTAGGGATTATGCCCTATATTTCTGCGTCAATTATTCTTCAATTATTGACAGCAGTTCACCCTGCCCTAGCTGAATTGAAAAAAGAAGGCGAAGCGGGCAGACGCAAAATCAGCAAATATACACGTTATGCAACATTGTTATTAGCACTCATTCAGTCTATCGGTATCTCAGTCGGGCTTCCGAATATGCTGCACGGATTAGTGCCTAATCCAAGTATGCTATTCTATGTTACCTCTGTAATCAGCTTAGTAACAGGCACAATGTTCCTGATGTGGCTAGGCGAACAAATTACGGAGCGAGGTATTGGTAATGGTATTTCACTTATTATCTTTGCCGGGATTGTCGCAGATTTGCCATCGGCAATCGGTCAGACAATTGAACAATCTCGTCAAGGTGAGATCTCATTACTTGTCCTACTGTTGATAGCGGTCATTGCGTTTGCAGTAACATATTTTGTCGTTTTTGTTGAGCGTGGACAAAGAAGAATTGTTGTAAACTATGCAAGTCGCCAGCAAGGAAGAATGATGGCGCCTGCAAGATCATCTCACTTACCATTAAAAGTTAATATGGCAGGCGTTATTCCTGCAATTTTCGCCTCAAGTATTATCTTATTTCCGGCAACGATAGCACAATGGTTTGGTTCTGCCGAAGGATTTGAATGGTTATTTGATTTATCACAGTTATTACAACCGGGTCAGCCGTTATATGTCGTATTATTTACGATGGCTGTCATATTCTTTGCATTCTTTTATACAGGAATGCAGTATAATCCTCGTGATACAGCGGATAATTTGAAAAAATCAGGTGCGTTTGTACCAGGTTATCGACCAGGCGAGCAAACATCTCGTTATATTGATAAAGTGATGACGCGTTTAACCTTAATTGGTGCGTTATATATCACCTTTGTTTGTTTGGTTCCCTATATCATAACATCTCTATGGAAAGTTTCTTTCCAATTAGGCGGAACTTCATTATTGATTGTTGTGGTTGTTATTATGGATTTCATCGCACAGGTACAAAGTCATTTAATGTCTTTGCAGTATGATTCTGTGTTGAAGAAAGCCAATCTAAAAGGCTTAGGGCAGTAGCCCTTTGATATCAAAGGATAAGCAATGAAAGTTCGTGCTTCAGTAAAAAGAATGTGTCGTAACTGTAAAGTTGTTAAGCGTGAAGGTGTCGTACGCGTTATTTGTAGCGATCCTAAACACAAACAACGTCAAGGTTAATTGACAAATTTCTTGCAAAGAACCTGCTGGGCAGTTATACTGCTCAGCTCATTTTGTCCTGATATACTGTTTGAGTATCCTGAAACGGGCTTTTCAAGATCAGTATATCAATAACTTTAAAAATAGGAGTGCATAGTGGCCCGTATTGCAGGCATTAACATTCCTGATCAAAAACATACCGTAATTGCACTGACTGCTATTTATGGCATCGGTAAAACTCGTGCAAAAGCAATTTGCGCTGCAACGGGTATTGCTGAAGATGTGAAGATCAGAGAATTGTCTGAAGAGCAGATTGAAAAACTGCGTGAAGAAGTTGGTAAATTTACTGTCGAAGGTGATTTACGTCGTGAAGTAACTTTAAGCATCAAACGTCTTTTAGACCTAGGTTGCTATCGTGGTTTACGTCATCGTCGTAGTTTACCGGTACGTGGTCAACGTACTAAGACTAATGCGCGTACCCGTAAAGGTCCACGCAAACCGATCAAAAAATAATCGGAGTAGATAGATAAAATGGCTAAAACACCAGTTCGTGCACGTAAACGTGTAAAAAAACAGATCGCAGATGGCGTAGCTCATATCCATGCGTCTTTCAATAATACAATCGTAACCATTACTGACCGTCAAGGTAATGCTCTTGCTTGGGCAACTGCCGGTGGTTCAGGTTTCCGTGGTTCTCGTAAATCAACTCCATTCGCTGCACAGGTTGCTGCTGAGCGCTGTGCTGAAATGGTTAAAGAGTTTGGTTTAAAGAATTTAGAAGTTATGGTTAAAGGTCCGGGTCCAGGTCGTGAATCCACTATTCGTGCATTAAATGCAGCGGGTTTCCGTATTACGAATATTACTGACGTGACTCCGATTCCTCATAACGGTTGTCGTCCACCGAAAAAACGTCGTGTGTAATTGACGTAGGATAATTGGAGAAAGAAAATGGCAAGATATTTGGGTCCAAAACTCAAGCTAAGCCGTCGTGAAGGTACCGATTTATTCCTTAAATCAGGTGTTCGCGCGATCGAGTCAAAATGTAAAATTGATACAGCGCCAGGTCAACACGGTGCTCGTAAACCTCGCTTATCTGACTATGGTAGTCAGCTTCGTGAAAAACAAAAAGTTCGCCGTATGTATGGTATTTTGGAACGTCAATTCCGTAACTACTATAAAGAAGCTAACCGCTTAAAAGGCAATACCGGTGAAAACTTATTAGTGTTATTAGAAGGTCGTTTAGACAATGTTGTTTACCGTATGGGCTTTGCAGCAACACGTGCGGAAGCACGTCAGCTTGTAAGCCACAAATCTATCGTGGTAAACGGTCGTGTTGTTAACATTCCTTCATTCCAAGTTTCTGTTGATGATATGATCGCTGTACGTGAGAAATCTAAAAAACAAGCACGTATTAAAGCATCGTTAGAGTTAGCAACCCAACGTGAAAAACCAACTTGGTTAGACGTGGATGCAACTAAAATGGAAGGTGTATTTAAACGTACGCCTGAACGTTCTGATCTATCAGCAGATATTAATGAACATCTGATCGTTGAGCTCTATTCTAAATAATCGTTAGCAATAGTAGCTTGAAAGCAAAGAGAGGATAAAATGCAGGGTTCTGTAACAGAATTTTTAAAACCCCACTTAGTGAATATTGAACAAATCAGTTCAACTCACGCAAAAGTGACATTAGAACCGTTAGAGCGTGGCTTCGGTCATACTTTAGGTAACGCACTTCGTCGCATTTTACTTTCGTCTATGCCTGGTTGCGCAGTTACAGAAGTAGAAATTGATGGTGTATTACACGAATACAGCAGCAAAGAAGGTGTTCAAGAAGATATTCTTGAAGTCTTGTTAAACCTAAAAGGTCTAGCGGTAAAAGTGCAAAATAAAGATGATATTATTTTGACACTGACTAAATCTGGGATTGGCCCTGTAACTGCAGCCGACATTACACTTGATAGTGATGTTGAAATTGTGAATCCTGAACACGTTATTTGTCACTTAACGGATAAAAACGCCTCTATCAATATGCGTATCCGTGTGCAACGTGGTCGGGGTTATGTACCGGCATCTGCTCGTGTACATACGCAAGAAGATGATCGTCCTATCGGCCGCTTATTAGTGGATGCACGTTTTAGTCCGGTTGACCGTATCGCCTACAATGTAGAAGCGGCACGTGTGGAACAGCGTACAGACTTAGATAAGCTGGTTATTGAGATGGAAACTAACGGCACGCTTGATCCGGAAGAAGCCATCCGCCGTGCTGCAACGATTTTAGCAGAACAGCTAGCTGCATTCGTTGATTTGCGTGATGTTCGTCAGCCAGAAGTGAAAGAAGAAAAACCGGAGTTTGATCCAATTCTTCTACGTCCGGTAGATGACTTAGAGCTGACAGTTCGTTCTGCTAACTGTTTGAAGGCAGAGACAATTCACTATATCGGTGATTTAGTCCAACGTACAGAAGTTGAGTTATTAAAAACACCTAACCTTGGTAAGAAATCACTTACTGAGATTAAGGATGTGCTTGCTTCTCGTGGTTTATCACTGGGTATGCGCCTTGAGAATTGGCCTCCGGCAAGTATTGCTGAAGACTAATTCAGGTATTAGATTTTCTAAGAAGGAATAGGTTATGCGCCATCGTAAGAGTGGACGTCAATTAAACCGTAACAGCAGTCATCGCCAAGCGATGTTCCGCAATATGGCAAGTTCATTAATTAGTCACGAAATTATCAAGACTACATTGCCAAAAGCGAAAGAGTTACGTCGTGTAGTTGAGCCGTTAATTACTTTAGCAAAAGTTGATAGCGTAGCGAATCGTCGCTTAGCTTTTGCCCGTACTCGCAACATCGAAACCGTTGCTAAATTATTCAATGAATTAGGTCCACGTTTTGCACAACGTGCGGGTGGTTATACCCGTATCTTAAAATGTGGTTTCCGTGCAGGTGATAATGCGCCAATGGCTTACATTGAGTTAGTAGATCGCCCGGAAGTTTCTGCAGAAACTGTAACTGAATAATCTATTTGATTGATGCTAAAAGCCCGATTTATTCGGGCTTTTTGTTTTTCTGTAAACTTTCGCAAGCGGTGAGATTGCCGAGAAAATTTGCGGTATTGCATTTACAACAGTAGATATTCAATAATTGATTAGCATTTTACATTGTGTGCCAAGTGGTATCTTGAATAGATGCTATTGAATTGCAAACGTAAGCATTGCACTATGATGATGTGTGAAAATATCAGTTTATGCAATGACAATATAATAGTGAAATTAGATAAATTGCCACTTACGATTATTTAGTATGGGTAAATACTCTTTTCATTTTTAGAGGGTTTATTTCTGATTAAAATAACGTAAACTGGCGATAGATTTGATGGCGTCTCTTATCGCCGTTGTTGATATATTGAGGTTAATGATGAAAAATGTATTAGTATTAAAATCCAGTATTTTGGCTGACCATTCCCAATCTAATTTATTAAGTGATTATTTCACGGCGCAGTTAAATGCCAACATAACTACCCGTGATCTTGCGGCAGAGCCGTTACCTTATTTTACCAGTGAAGCAGCGGTCGCAACCCGTGGTGAGCCGCAGACAGAGGCACAAAAATTGCTATTGGCTCTTTCGGATCAGCTGGTTGCCGAGTTGCAAAAGACGGATGTACTGGTTATCAATGCACCAATGTATAATTTTAGCGTACCGGCACAGCTCAAAAGCTACTTCGATTACGTTGCCCGTGCAGGTGTAACGTTCCGCTATACTTCAGAAGGACCGAAAGGGTTGGTGAAGGGCAAAAAAGCCGTGGTTATTTTAACGACCGGCGGTTTACATAAAGACAGCCCGACAGATTTAGTGAAACAATATGTAAGAACCTTCCTTGCTTTCATTGGGATTACCAATGTTGAATTTGTCTATGCGGAAGGGCTTGGAATGGGCGAACAAGCGGTTGAAAAAGCGCAACAATCTGCAAAAGCCGAGTTGGATCGTATTGTTCAATCATTATAATCCGTTGAACACCGCATAATGCGGTGTTTTTCTTATCTGGATTCTTTTTCTCTTTCCTTATATCATTGGCTGATTGAATGGATTTGGAGGCACAATGATTGTTGTTACCGCCGGCCACGTTGACCACGGCAAAACCTCACTCTTGCAAGCATTAACCGGCACGCACACCGCCCACCTTCCCGAAGAGAAAAAACGGGGATTGACGATTGATTTAGGCTATGCCTATTTGCCCGTTGAAAATGATACGCTCGGTTTTATTGATGTACCGGGGCATCAAAAATTTCTCTCCAATATGCTGGCGGGATTGGGCAGTCTTCAGCACGCATTGTTGGTTGTGTCGGCGGAGGAGGGGATTAAACCGCAAACTGATGAACACCTTCGCATTCTCACTTTGTTAGCATTTCAACATATTATGGTGGTGCTGACGAAAGCCGATCGTGCCGAACCGGATCACATTCAGCAACTTATCGTTGAACTCAAACAGCGTTACGCTTGTTTAGCCATCGCCCCTTTTTTTATTACATCAGCCCATTCCGGACAGGGCATTGATGACTTAAAGCAGCACTTAATCCGTTTAAAAAGCGAGAATGATCCGATCACCAAACCGTTTCGTTATGCGATTGATCGGGTGTTTACGGTGAAAGGCGCGGGCGTGGTTGTAACCGGCACAGCCGTGGCAGGTCGGGTAAAGGTAGGCGATGAATTGTCATTTTCCGGTGGTGCAACGGTGCGGGTAAAACAGATCCACGCTCAAAATCAACCGAGTGAGCAAGGCTGTGCGGGGCAGCGGCTGGCGTTAAATTTGGCAAATGCGGATAAGGCGACAATAACACGGGGGGATTGGCTTACCGAGCTACCCCTTGATAATGCGACGCAGCGCATTACGGTTGAACTGACCCCGCTTGTATCGTTAAAGCCCAGTACGGTGGTGCATCTTTACCACTATGCGAGCCACATTACCGCAAAAGTGAACTTACTTAATACCGAGCAAGCGGTCGGAAACGGACAATTTTTTGCAGAAATTAGCCTTGATGAACCGCTGCATATTGCCTTTGGGGATAAGCTCGTTCTGCGTAGTGGTGATGATAGTCAAACGCTCGCTGGTGCGAGGGTGCTAGAAATTGACGCACCCAAACGGCACAAACGCACACCGCAGCGGCTAGAGTATCTGGCACGGCTGGCGTGTGCTGCCGACTATCCGCAACGTCTTGCGCTTTATACGCAACAGAATGCGGTTGAAAGAGAAAAATTGGCTTGGCTTGAGCAAATGTTTAGTGCTGATTTAGCCGGTTCGGATACACTCACCTATGGCAAATGGTTATATACTCATGCTTTTCAGCAGCAGCTCCGGCAACAAATTTTGGCTAAATTGGCAGATTATCACGCACAGCATAACGATCAAATCGGCGTAACCAAGGCGCGCTTATATCGGATTGCCGCTTTGCATCAGCCCGAACTGTTGGTCTATCACATTATTGAGCAGTTATTGGCAGACAAGCGTCTCAGCCAAACACGAGGTTGGTTGCATTTGCCTGATCATCGGATTGAATTTAGCCAAGAAGAATGGCAAAAATGGGCAGCGATCCAACCGCTTTTTGCGGCAACTCACCACGCATTGTGGGTAAGAGAGATTGCCGAGACATTATCGGCAGATGAAACGGCGATCCGCCATCTGCTCTATAAAGCGGGCAAATTGGGCTATCTCGTGCCGATTGTCAAGGATCGCTTTTTACTGCACGAACAGATTGTTGACTTTGCGCAACGCATTAAAGGGATCATCGCGGAACAGGGCGATATTTCCGTTAATCAGCTGCGTGATGAATTGCAATACGGACGTAAATTGACGGTGCAACTGATTGAATATTTTGATCGCAGCGGCTTTTTACGGCGTAAGGGCAACGTGCATTTATTGCGGGATCAAGACATTTACTAGGGGGAAATATGCAACTGACTATTCAGAAAGGGGCATTTCAGCTCGGCAAATACAGATTAGGGATTGAACAGTTAACGATCTGCCGTTCGGATTTTTGGGTCGTTGTCGGCGGTAACGGCAGTGGAAAAAGTGTTTTTGCCCGCACGCTGCGGGGCGATTTCCCGCTGATAAGCGGTCGGTTTGACAGCGATTTTTGCAAAATCGGCTTATCGTCATTTGAGCAGCAACAGCAACTGATTGAGGCGATTTTTCACGCTCGTAATAATGATACTGTTGAACCCGATGATTTTGGTCTTACCGCCCGCCAAGTGATCTTAGCAGAAGGCGGTGAGGCGAACCGATGTGAGTATTACGCCGATCAGCTAGGTATTCTCACTTTGTTGGATCGCCCGTTTATTCAGCTCTCCACCGGCGAAAGCCGCAAAGTGCTATTGTGTCAATTATTGGTGAGTGAGCCGGATTTGCTGATTTTAGACGAGCCTTTTTAGGGGCTGGATCAGCTATCCGTTCAACATTGGCTTAGCTTGTTGCAGCAGCTCCGGCAGCAAATGGCAGTGGTACTCATCGTGAATCGGCTTAATGACATTCCCCCGCAAGCCACGCATATTGCCTTGCTCGACCAACTGAATTTGGTTTGGCAGGGGAGTCAGGCAGAGGCGGCACAAAATGCGTTATTTCAGCAGCTTATTTATGCGGAGACGGCTATCGCAGTACCGCTTCCGACCAGCCCACAGCCGCCTGTTCGCCTGCCACCTGATGTTGTCCCCTTTGAATTGAAGAATGTAACCGTGCAATATGGCGAAAAGCAGATTTTAGCGGATCTCTCGTGGACGGTGAAACCGCAGCAGCATTGGTGGATTAAAGGGCCGAACGGGGCGGGCAAATCCACGCTTCTTTCGCTCATCACGGGCGATCACCCGCAAGCCTATGCCAACCACGTGGTACTGTTTGGCAAGCAGCGGGGATCGGGCGAAACCATTTGGGAGATCAAGCAACGTATCGGCTATGTGAGCAGCCAGTTGCATATGGATTATCGGGTAAATTGCAGTGTGTGCGATGTGATTGTGTCGGGCTTTTTTGATTCGATCGGCGTTTATCAACGGATTCCCGATACCTTAAAACATAAAGCACAAGAGTGGCTGGCTCGTTTAAATCTATTGCATTTGGAAAATGCCCCGTTTCGCTCGCTCTCGTGGGGGCAACAACGGCTACTGCTCATTGCACGGGCAATGGTAAAGCACCCACCGATTTTGATTTTAGATGAACCGCTACAAGGACTGGACGGCTTAAATCGCAAGCTGGTGAAGCATTTTATCGACCAACTGGTTCAAAACAGCCAAACTCAACTCTTATTCGTCTCCCACCAAGAGAGCGATGCGCCCGACTGCATTAGCCACATTTTTGAATTTGTCCCGCACGAAGAGGGGTATCAGTATGTTACTCAAGAAATAACATCTTAAAAAATAAAGGGATATGTTACGATATCCCTTTAATGCGATTATTTCTTAATCACCTGTTTCACTTCAATCTCGGTTTTGCCCCAGTCTTTATCCACTTTGCCTCGGATTTCAACGGTATCTTGCGGGGTAATGGTTTGCCCGTTCCACGCCTTACGGCTGACCTCAATTTCCATTTCGCCGGTGGCATCTTGGAAAATAAAATCATCTTTGCCGACTTGTTTAACAATTTTCCCCTCGATAATCACAAGGCTGTTATCGGCGGCGTTTAAGGCATCTTTTACGCTTTTAGCGGCATTTCTGTCATCGTAAAAACCGTGTTGGGTATGTGGTTTACCGTGATAAGTGTTGTTGTCGTCTTTAAAACCTTGAGCAACGGCAATGGAAGATAAGCCGACTAAAGCGGCGAGTGCGATCACTTTTTTCATTCGGTGTCCTCTACTAAATTTATTATGTTTCATTTAAGCAGCGCATTGCGCTTAAATCTATTAAAGCAAATAAATCTTAAGAAAAACTTAACGCGACTGTTTTGCAAGAAATGACCGAAAACCGACCGCTTGTCGTAGCTATGCCCGAAAGTTTTTACCGAGGGTTTCGCTCAATCCGTGATAATGGCGGAAATTGTAGATGAGCGGTTGCCATTTTTCCGGATTGATTTTGTCGTTGTCGAAGATTAAATCCGGGTGGGCGTGTACCACAACGATTTTCAGCTCAATAATCGCATAGCCCTCCCGTAAGTTGATCTGCGCCACTTGGGTTTCTGCTTGAATCGGACATTCTAAGATTCGGGCAGGCTGAATCTGTGTAGCGGCTTGGGCAGTAAAATTGCCTCGTTCAAATTTAGTGTCGCAGAATTGGTAGTGATCTTGTTTAAAATCAGGTATCGGGCTTTTGGCGGTGAGAGAGGCAATACTTTCAACCTGTTGCCATAGGGATTGGTCGGCAAGATTTAGCACCGCTTCCCCACATTGCTGTAAATTTTCAAAGGCTTTGCCCTGTGTGCTTAAACCGATGACGACATTATCGCCTAAGCACCAACTGGACGAAATCGGGGTGATGTTGGTTTTACCCTGTTGATCGCAGGTGGTGAGTAAAATTACCGGGAAACCGTAATAGAACATTTTAGGGTGAATGGTGTTGTGGTGCATCGTTTATCTCCTTTTGCAAAAAAGCGGTCATTATTGACCGCTTGTTGTTTAGGCTAAATTAAGCGCTTGGCGTTGAGCGCTAATCAGTTGTTGAATGCCTTGCTTTGCTAAATCCAGCAGAGTGAGCAATTCAGTGTGGCTGAACGGTTCGCCTTCGGCAGTGCCTTGCACCTCGACCAAACGTCTGTCCTCCAACATTACCACATTCATATCCGTTTCGGCGTTGGAGTCTTCCTCATATTCCAAATCGCAGACCGCTTCGCCTGCGACAATGCCGACCGAAATCGCGGCAACCAAGGCTTTCATCGGGTGCTGCTTTAACACACCGTCAGCCACTAATTTGCTTAACGCATCGTGGAGTGCCACGCACGCACCGGTAATTGCAGCGGTACGGGTGCCGCCGTCCGCTTGAATGACATCACAATCAAGGGTAATCGTACGTTCGCCTAAGGCGGTTAAATCGACCACCGCACGCAGCGAGCGGGCGATTAGTCGCTGAATTTCCATCGTGCGTCCGCTCTGTTTGCCTTTTGCCGCTTCCCGCTGACTGCGGCTATGGGTAGCACGGGGTAACATTCCGTATTCGGCAGTAATCCAGCCTTGTTGCTGACCTTTCAGAAAGCGTGGCACGCTTTCTTCGACTGTGGCATTACACAGCACTTTGGTTTCGCCAAATTCAACCAGAACTGACCCTTCGGCATAGCGGGTGTAATGACGGGTGATGTTAATCGGGCGGGTTTGGTGGGCAAGGCGGTTATTTGGACGCATATTTCTTCCTTTTTCATAAAATTTTGCCTATTCTAGCAGAATAACCAGTACAATATGCCAAATTTTATCAAGAGAGAAGCACAAAATGATTTACAGTATGACCGCGTTTGCCCACTTGGAACTGAAAAAAGCGTGGGGCAATGCCGTATGGGAAATACGTTCCGTTAATCAACGTTTTTTGGAAACCTATTTTCGCTTGCCGGAAAGTTTTCGCCATTTAGAAATGGGCTTGCGTGAGCGGTTGCGCCAAGTGCTCACTCGGGGCAAAGTGGAATGTAGCCTGCGTATTGAGTTTAATCAGGCTGAAAATAAAGGGGTAGCTTTAAATGAGGGCTATGCCGTCCAAGTTATCGAGGCGTTAAAATGGCTACAAAATACCGCAGGGCAGGGCGAGATTAACCTGGTAGATATTCTGCGTGTGCCGGGGGTGGTCGATACGCAACACCAAGATTTCGATGTGATTAGCCAAGATTTATTGCAAGGCTTTGAGCAAATTTTGGCGGAGTTTATCGCAATGCGAGGGCGGGAAGGGGCGAATTTACACACCCTTATTCAACAACGTCTCGATAGCATTGCACTAGAAACCGCCAAAGTGCAGGCGCAGATGCCTTGCATTTTACAGTGGCAAAAAGACCGCTTGCAGCAGCGTTTTGACGAGTTAAATCTGGCACTCGACCCGCAACGTTTAGAGCAAGAAATGGTGCTATTGGCACAAAAAATCGATGTGGCGGAAGAGTTGGATCGCTTGCAGCTTCACGTTAAAGAAACGACGGCAATCCTGAAGAAAGGCGGAGCGGTCGGGCGTAAATTGGATTTTATGATGCAAGAGTTGAACCGAGAAGCGAATACGTTGGCATCAAAATCGATCAATGCTGATATTACTAATTCTGCGGTTGAGCTGAAAGTGTTAATCGAGCAGATGCGTGAGCAGATCCAAAATCTAGAGTAGTGCCTTCCCCTTTGACGTGGAGAAACCGAATGAAACAATTAACCGCTTTTCACACCTTTCATCTGCCTGCACAAGCCAAAACGATCGTACCCTTTGATACGGTTGAGCAGTTGCTGACGGCTTGGCGGCAAGCAAAGCAAAACAATGAGCCGACTTTGTTGCTGGGGCAGGGGTCTAATGTCCTCTTTTTAGCGGATTTTGACGGCACGGTGCTAATTAACCGATTAAAAGGGATTGAACAGCGTGAGGACGAGCAGTTTTACTATTTACACGTTGGCGGCGGTGAAAATTGGCACGCTTTGGTGGAGTGGGCGTTGGCTCACGGTATGGGCGGCTTGGAAAATCTGGCGTTAATTCCCGGCGTGGCCGGTTCTGCACCGATCCAAAATATCGGGGCGTACGGTGTAGAGTTTGAGCAGGTGTGCGATTATGTCGATCTGCTGAATTTAAACAACGGTGGAACGATCCGTTTAAGCCGAGAGGATTGCCAGTTCGGCTATCGGGACAGCATTTTCAAACGGCAGTACCGTGAAGGCTATGCGATTGTAGCGGTCGGGCTTAAACTGGCAAAAGCGTGGCAGCCAGTGCTGAATTATGGTTCGCTCACGCAGCTTGACCCGCAAACGGTTACCCCTAAGCAGATTTTTGACGAGGTGTGTGCCGTTCGCCGTGCTAAATTGCCTGATCCCGATGACGTGGGTAATGCGGGCAGTTTCTTTAAAAATCCGGTAGTGGATTTTGCAAATTTTGTGCGGATTCAGACCGCTTGCCCTACCATTCCTCACTATCCGCAAGCTGATGGTCGCGTTAAATTGCCGGCGGGCTGGCTGATCGATCAAGCCGCACTCAAGGGCTATCAAATTGGTGGAGCGGCGGTACATACGCAACAAGCGTTGGTGCTGATCAATAAAGAGAATGCCACCGGGGCAGATGTGGTGGCATTAGCGCAAGCGGTTCGCCGTAAAGTACGGGAGCGGTTTGGGGTGGAATTGCACCCTGAAGTGCGTTTTATCGGCAAGCAAGGGGAAGTGGATAGCGAGGTAGCGACCCGATGAGCGATATTGATGCACAGCGGATTGCCCAAGCCTTAACGCAAGGGCAGGTATTGAGTTTTGCGCAGCTTAATTCGACCAATGAATATGTGTTGCAGCATTACCGAGATTTAGCCAACGGATCGCTGTGCGTAGCACAAACACAAACGGCGGGGCGGGGCAGACGGGGGCGGCAGTGGTTTTCGCCCCAAAGCCGTAATCTCTATTTTTCAATGCTATGGCATTATGAAACGGCGGAGATCCCGCAACTATCGGCGTTGAGCTTGGTGGTATCGGTGGTGATTGCGGAAACCTTTGAAGCATTGGACATTCCCGCGATTCAGATTAAATGGCCTAACGATATTTACTATCAAGGCAGAAAAATGGGCGGGATCTTAATTGAAAGCCGTGTCGATCGACAGGGAATTTATTTGGTGATCGGGATCGGGCTGAATTTGGGAATGGATCAGGTTGATCTCTCACTCGTAACTCAGCAATGGAGTGATTTATCCGCCTATGAGTTGGATCGTACCGCTTTGGTGATTGAACTTGGTCAGCGATTACAAACCGCATTACAACACTACCGACAACAAGGTTTTGCGCCGTATGCCCAGCGTTGGCAACGTTTTGATCTCTTTTATCACCGCTCGGTGAAATTGATCACTGAAAAGGAGGAAATACAAGGAATTTCGCTGGGGATTAATGATCAAGGCGAGCTGATTTTGCAGCAGGGGGAAATTATTCGAGCGTTTACGATAGGGGAGATCTCTTTAAGAGCCGGAAACGAAAAAAGCTAAGCATAGGGCTTAGCTTTAGAGATCACTATGCGAAATAGCGGGCTAAATCATCGCTACCGCCGATCAATTTTCCGCCGATAAAAATCTGCGGTGCGGTGGATTTCCCGGTAATCGCCCGTAATGAAGTGGTGCTGGCATCACGCCCTAAGACGATTTCTTCATAGCTCAACCCTTTCTCTGCAAGTAACGCTTTGGCTTGTTGGCAGAAGGTGCAGCCCGGCTTAGTGAAAATCGCCACAGACGGTTTTGCCTGCCAGTCCGGTTTGAGATATTTGATCATTGTATCGGCATCAGACACTTTAAACGGATCGCCCGGCTCTTGCGGCTCGACAAACATTTTCTCAACGATACCGTTTTTCACCAACATTGAATAACGCCAAGAACGTTTGCCAAAGCCTAAATCTTCTTTGCCGACTAACATTCCCATTCCGGCGGTAAATTCGCCGTTACCGTCTGGAATAACGGTGATGTTGTCTGATTCTTGATCGGCTTTCCACGCGTTCATTACAAAGGTATCGTTTACCGACATACAAATGATTTCATCGACACCTAAAGCGTAAAACTCCGGTGCTAATTCATTGTAGCGGGGTAAGTGGGTCGATGAACAAGTCGGTGTGAAGGCACCCGGCAGTGAAAAGACGATGACGGTTTTGTTATTAAACAGCTCATCGGTAGTAACATCTACCCAAGCATCATCTTGGCGGGTTTTGAACGTAACGTGCGGGACTTTTTGCCCGGTCATATCTTTAAAAGACATCTTAATTTTCTCCTAATATTTCGTTGTGTGAAAAATCACAGGCATTATACACATAAATATGCCATAATTCGCCATCTTCAATTTAGCAAGGAAACAGTATGAATATCCGTGACTTAGAATATCTCATTGCGCTCGCTGATTTTAAGCATTTTCGTAAAGCGGCCGATGCGTGTAATGTGAGCCAGCCGACATTAAGCGGGCAAATTCGTAAATTAGAAGATGAATTAGGCACGGTATTGCTGGAAAGAACGAGCCGTAAAGTGCTATTTACGCAAGCGGGGCTTGGTCTGGTCGAGCAGGCAAAAGTCGTGCTGAGAGAGGTAAAAATTCTGCGTGAAATGGCGAGTAGCCAAGGTAAAGAGATGTCCGGCCCGATGCATATCGGGATTATTCCGACCTTAGCACCTTATATTTCCCCTCTTATTCTGCCGCAGTTAAAGTCTCAATTCCCCGAACTTGAAATTTACCTCTACGAATTGCCAACCAATACGGTGATTGAGCAGTTAGAGTCGGGACAACTAGACTGTGCGATTTTATCGCTTGCCAAGGAAACCGAGTCCTTTATCGAAGTGCCGATTTTTAATGAAAATATGTTGTTAGCGGTGTCGGACGATCACCCTTGGGCAAAACAAGAGAAGATCGATTTGGATCAATTATCCGATCAAGAAATTTTAGTGTTGGATAACGGTCATTGCTTACGCACTAAAATAATGGACTACTGTAATACTATTGGCGCAAAAGAGAATGAGCGGATTAAAGTAGGCAGTTTGGAAACCTTGCGTAATATGGTCGCCACGGGTGCAGGGATTACCTTAATGCCGGAGTTGGCGGCAGGTTCGGATCAAAATGAGCATAGTGTCTATCTCGGCTTCAACGAACCAAAACCCTTCAGAACAATCGGTTTGGTATATCGCCCCGGTTCACCGCTTAGACTTCGCTACGAACGCTTAGCGAAAACAATTAAAACAATGATGGATGACGTCAAATGAGTACGGTCGGCATTCGGGCGATTCAAAAAGAGAAAACCCGCCGTGCCTTAGTGGACGCCGCATTTAACCAATTGACCGCCGAAAAAAGTTTTTCCAATCTCAGCTTAAGAGAAGTTGCCAGAGAAGCCGGTATCGCTGCCACCTCGTTTTATCGCCATTTCAAAGATATGGACGAATTAGGACTGGCAATGGTGGACGAATCGGGCTTAATTCTTCGCCAGCTAATGCGGCAAGCACGCAAGCGGTTGGAAAAGGGCGGCAGTGTGATCGTCATCTCAGTGGAAACCTTTTTTGAGTTTATTGAAGAACGGCCGAATATGTTCCGCCTGCTATTACGGGAAAGTTCCGGCACATCGCAAGCCTTTCGCACTGCGGCATCTCGGGAAATCCAACATTTTGTGGCGGAATTGGCGGATTACATTCAGATTAAAAATCACGGCATCGGGCGAGAATTGGCTTATATTGAATCGGAGGGGCTGGTTACGTTAGTGTTTACCGCCGGTTCTCACGCACTTGATATGAATACGCAAGAGCGGGAAAAACTCAAGCAACGGGTGGTAATGCAACTTAGAATGCTCGCCAGAGGTGCAAATTATTTAGCAATGGGGCAAGAACACAAATGAAAAAGCCGTCTCTTATTGTCCGTTTTACGAAAAACCTACTCCTGTTCGGCAGCTTGTTCATTATCTTGAGTATCGTGGTGGATTGGTATCGAAAACCCACTGCACCGGCTCAATTTGCAGATCAGGTGCTTTATGATGTTACCCAACAGCCAAAAATCATTGCACAGTTGAGTCATAATCAACCAATGTTACTCTACTTCTGGGGCAGTTGGTGCTATTTTTGTGAATATACCTCTCCCGCCGTCCAAAAATTTGCCGAGCAAGGTTCGCCGGTATTAAGTGTTGCGTTAAAATCCGGCTCGGCGGCAGAGGTACAAGGCTATTTAGCGGATAATCGCTACACATTCAGTGTTATTAACGATCCTAACGGGCAACTTTCAAAACAGTGGGGAATTCAAGCAACCCCCACCATTTTAATAATCAAAAACGGACAGATTATCAACCACACAACTGGCTTAACCAGCTACTGGGGCTTAAAAATCCGCCTCTGGCTTGCGGGTTTCGCTTAATCTTCGTAAGAACAAGCGGTCGGGTTATGGGTATTTTTGACAAAAGCGAAGCCTTCAATATACAAAAAGGATACAGATTGTTCAATCTGTATCCTTTTGATTTAATACTCTATTTTGTCTATTTTCGATCCGAACCGACCGCTTGTTTCAGTTTTTATTTTAAGCTACCGACCATATCTTCCGGACGAACCCACTCATCAAATTGCTCTGCGGTAACTAAGCCTAAATTGATTGCCTCTTCTTTTAGCGTTGTGCCGTTTTTATGGGCGGTTTTAGCAATTTTCGCTGCATTTTCATAGCCGATTTTGGTGTTTAATGCGGTTACTAGCATTAGTGAATCGTCTAGCTGTTTTTTGATGCGAGGGAAGTTCGGCTCAATGCCGATAGCGCAATGCTCGTCAAAAGAGATGCACGCATCGCCGAGTAGTTGGGCGGATTGGAGGAAGTTGTACGCCATTACCGGTTTGAAAACGTTAAGCTGGAAATGCCCCTGAGTGCCGGCAAATGAGATAGTAGTATCGTTACCTAATACTTGGGCGCATACCATTGTCATTGCTTCGCATTGGGTCGGGTTCACTTTACCCGGCATAATTGATGAACCGGGTTCGTTTTCCGGAATTAGAATTTCTCCGATACCGGAGCGTGGGCCAGAGGCAAGTAAGCGGATATCGTTAGCGATTTTGTAAAGGGAAACGGCGAGCTGTTTTAATGCGCCGTGTGTTTCGACAATCGCATCGTGGGTGGCTAACGCTTCAAATTTATTTTGGGCGGTGATGAACGGTAAGCCGGTAAATTGAGCGATGTAGTCGGCAACTTTCACGTCATAGCCTTTCGGTGTGTTTAAGCCAGTGCCGACCGCTGTGCCGCCTAGGGCGAGTTCCGCCAGATGAGGCAAGGTATTTTCTAATGCTTTGATACCAAAGGCTAATTGTGCGGCATAAGCAGAAAATTCTTGACCGAGAGTGAGTGGGGTTGCATCCATTAAATGAGTACGACCGATTTTCACCACATTTTTAAATGCTTCGGCTTTTTCACTTAACGTTTTTTGCAGGCGTTTTACGCACGGCAAAGTGTGCTCAACTACTTTTTTGTACGCAGCGATGTGCATTGCAGTTGGGTAGGTATCATTGGATGATTGGGATTTATTCACATCGTCATTTGGGTGAATAATACTTTTTTCACCGAGTTTACCGCCGTTGAGAACGTGTGCGCGGTTTGAAATCACTTCGTTAAGGTTCATATTGGATTGTGTGCCTGAACCGGTTTGCCAGATAACGAGTGGAAATTCTCCTTCTAATTTGTTTGCTAAGATTTCATCGCAGGCTTGGGCGATAAGATCCCGTTTCTCGATCGATAACACGCCTAAATCGTGGTTGGCGAAGGCGGCCGCTTTTTTGAGATAGCCAAAGGCTTCAATAATTTCTGCCGGCATTGAACCTTCCGGTCCAATTTTAAAATTGTTGCGTGAGCGCTCAGTTTGTGCCGCCCAATAACGATTTGCCGGTACTTGAACTTCGCCCATTGTGTCTTTTTCGATACGGAATGCCATTGTTTTCTCCTAGATAATAGTCATCAGTGCGATTACGAAGGAACCTAT
The DNA here is from genome assembly GCF_004569585.1 of Muribacter muris. Taxonomy (NCBI): domain Bacteria; kingdom Pseudomonadati; phylum Pseudomonadota; class Gammaproteobacteria; order Pasteurellales; family Pasteurellaceae; genus Muribacter; species Muribacter muris. The sequence goes on from NZ_SPPA01000020.1 coordinate 47,571, forward strand.
CGGCATAACTTACTTGCAAGCGGTCGATTTTAGCCGTTGTTTTACAAAATAAAGCGAGCCGAAAGTTCACCATAACTTAAAAATAGTAGCACTGCCAATGGAATAAAGGAATGGAAAAGCGACATTAGGGGACGACATTTTTCCAAAAATGTGATGTGGATCATAAATTGGCGAGTTTGCTTCCTATATTCTAAAGCGTTTTCGTAAACCTGCTTCGTATAAGGCTTTGTTTGCTTCGGTGAGCAAAGCGATTTTTTCTTTGGGGGTTAGTGTATAGATCAGTTTATGTCGAATGGCGCAATGGAGTTTGAATAGCATTGATTCATCTACATCAAATCCTTTTTCCAGTAAGGCGATAAAGGTATTGATTTCACCTTTAGCAATTAAATCATCGACTGAGTGGATATTGAGCTTTTTTAGGGTTTTTTCAGTGTGAGCATTCATATTCGGCATATAGCGTATCAGACGTGGTTTTTTTGTAATGACGTTATGCTTTTTTTGAAGTATAGTGAAACAACTGTTTACCCAGTATGAAAAAAGCGCATTATTTTCTATCAATGTGTGAGGTAATTGGTAATAATTTTGCGAGTGTATGCCTGATTTTTTATCCTCAAGTTGTACAACACCGTCGTAGGGAAGTAGCTGATCGATAATTTCATCGGGGATATGTAGGTAGAAGTTCCCGTCTTTATATAAGGCAAAGAGCAATTTATGTTTACGAAATCCATAGTAGGAAAAAGTAGGATTTTATGTTGATCTCTCCAAGGATAGTTGAGAGTAGTTGTTTAAATTTTTGTGCCTCTTGGTCTGCCGATGTCATACAAATCTCCTTACCCTGAGCGATTGTATCTAAAGGATTTTTTTGTTTTTTGGGATCAACACCTTACCCAATAAATGTTAAATTTCAATGACAAAATAGTATTATTTTTGTGATGTTTGTCGTAAAAATATAAAAAAGAGGTTGTTGAACAGATAATTTGATAGAGAAATTGCTAAATTTTAGGAGAATGTGGGGGGATAAAGTTAAAAATTGCTTGCAATGTATGCGATTATTTTGTAGAATTCTGTCGCTTTATTAATTTACAGATTTTGTAGGTTAAAGTCGCTCAGTGTAATCATTTACTGAGTGGTGCTGCCAATAGAGCAGTACTTAAAATGTTTCCGATTGGGAAACTATAACAAGGTATGACTGCGCCCCCTTAGTTAATTTGGCTTAAGTGGTGGTTCGGTTTTTCATTAGCTAAATTTTAATGGAGCTCTGTTCTGATGCAGAACCAAAGAATCCGTATCCGTTTAAAAGCATTTGATCATCGTTTAATTGATCAATCTACTGCGGAGATCGTAGAAACAGCTAAACGTACTGGCGCGCAAGTTCGTGGTCCGATTCCTTTACCGACTCGTAAAGAGCGTTTTACCGTGTTGATTTCTCCACACGTAAATAAAGACGCACGTGACCAATACGAAATTCGTACGCATAAACGTTTAGTCGATATTGTTGAGCCAACAGAAAAAACTGTTGATGCACTTATGCGTTTAGATTTGGCTGCCGGCGTTGACGTGCAGATCAGCCTAGGTTAATTAAGAGGTTATTACAATGATTGGTTTAGTCGGTCGTAAAATTGGTATGACCCGTATCTTCAATGAAGATGGTGTGTCAGTACCGGTTACCGTTATCGAAATCGAAGCCAACCGTGTTACTCAAGTTAAAACTCTTGAAAACGATGGCTATACTGCAATTCAAGTTACTACTGGCACTAAAAAAGCAAGTCGTGTAACTAAGCCTGAAGCAGGTCATTTCGTTAAAGCAGGTGTTGAAGCGGGTCGCGGTTTATGGGAATTTCGTACTGAAGGTGAAGAATTCACTTTAGGTCAAGAAATTAACGTAGACATCTTCGCAGATGTTAAAAAAGTTGATGTTACTGGTACGTCTAAAGGTAAAGGTTTCCAAGGTGGTGTGAAACGTTGGAACTTCCGTACTCAAGATGCTACTCACGGTAACTCTTTATCACACCGTGTGCTTGGTTCTATTGGTCAAAACCAAACTCCAGGTCGTGTGTTTAAAGGCAAAAAAATGGCGGGTCATTTAGGTGCTGAACGTGTTACCGTTCAATCACTGGAAGTGGTTCGTGTTGATGCTGAACGTAAATTATTATTAGTGAAAGGCTCTGTTCCGGGTGCAACTAATAGTAACGTTATCGTTAAACCGGCAGTTAAAGCATAAGTCTAGGAGATAGAGATGGAATTACAAGTTGTAGGTGCTAACGCACTAACTGTTTCTGAAACTACCTTCGGACGTGAGTTCAATGAAGCATTGATTCATCAAGTAGTTGTTGCTTATGCAGCAGGTGCTCGTCAAGGAAGCCGTGCTCAAAAAACTCGTGCTGAAGTGTCTGGTTCAGGTAAAAAACCTTGGCGTCAAAAAGGTACAGGTCGTGCTCGTTCAGGTGATATCAAATCACCAATTTGGCGTTCTGGTGGTGTGACTTTCGCAGCAAAACCACAAGATCACAGCCAAAAAGTGAACAAGAAAATGTACCGTGGTGCAATTAAAAGCATTCTTTCCGAATTAGTTCGTCAAGAGCGTTTGATCGTTGTTGAGAAATTTGAGATCGATGCACCAAAAACGAAAGTTTTAGTACAAAAATTAAAAGATATGGCGTTAACTGACGCTCTTATCATCACTGCAAGTTTAGAAGAAAACCTATTCTTAGCTGCACGCAACCTCTATAAAGTAGATGTACGTGATGTGCAAGGTATTGATCCGGTTAGCTTAATTGCTTTTGATAAAGTAGTTATGACTGTCGATGCAGTGAAACAAATTGAGGAGATGTTAGCATGATTCAACAAGAACGTTTGCTAAAAGTGCTTAAAGCACCTCATATCTCTGAGAAAGCGACAAATAACGCAGAAAAAGCAAATACAATCGTATTTAAAGTAGCATTAGATGCAAATAAAGTTGAAATTGCGAATGCGGTTGAGCAACTTTTCGAAGTTAAAGTAGATTCTGTTCGTACAGTGGTTGTTAAAGGTAAAACTAAACGTCACGGTGCAAAATCAGGTCGTCGCAGTGACTGGAAAAAAGCTTATGTAACTCTTCAAGAAGGTCAATCACTTGACTTCGTTGAAGGTGCGGCAGAGTAATTTCGGAGGATTAGAAGACTATGGCTATCGTTAAATGTAAGCCGACCTCCGCTGGTCGTCGTCATGTAGTAAAAATTGTTAACCCTGAGCTTCATAAAGGTAAACCTTTTGCAGCACTTTTAGATACAAAATCTAAAACAGGTGGTCGTAACAATTTCGGTCGTATTACCACTCGTCATATCGGTGGTGGTCATAAACAACATTACCGTTTAATTGACTTTAAACGTAACAAATTGGATATTCCAGCTGTTGTTGAGCGTTTAGAATACGATCCAAACCGTTCTGCTAATATTGCATTAGTTCTTTATAAAGACGGTGAGCGCCGTTATATCTTAGCTCCTAAAGGTTTATCTGCAGGTGATCAGATCCAAGCGGGTGCATCAGCGCCAATTAAAGTCGGTAACGCATTACCTATGCGTAATATCCCAGTGGGTAGCACGGTGCATAACGTTGAGTTAAAACCGGGCAAAGGCGGTCAAATCGCACGTTCTGCTGGAAGTTACGTACAAATCATTGCCCGTGAAGGTAACTATGTAACTTTACGTCTTCGTTCAGGCGAAATGCGTAAAGTATTAGCTGAGTGTACTGCAACTATTGGTGAAGTGGGTAACTCAGAGCATATGCTTCGCGTACTTGGTAAAGCAGGTGCAAACCGTTGGAGAGGTATTCGTCCGACTGTTCGTGGTACTGCAATGAACCCGGTTGACCACCCGCACGGTGGTGGTGAAGGTCGTAACTTCGGTAAACACCCAGTTACACCTTGGGGCGTTCAAACCAAAGGTAAGAAAACTCGCCATAACAAACGTACTGATAAATTTATAGTACGTCGTCGTGGTAAATAATTTTTTAATCAATTAAGAGGATAAGCCATGCCACGTTCTCTCAAGAAAGGTCCTTTCCTTGACCTACACTTGTTGAAGAAGGTAGAGAAGGCGGTGGAAAGCGGGGATAAAAAACCAATTAAAACCTGGTCCCGTCGTTCAATGATCATTCCTTCAATGATCGGATTGACCATCGCAGTCCATAATGGTCGTCAGCATGTTCCTGTTTATGTTTCTGATGAAATGATCGGGCATAAATTAGGTGAATTTGCACCGACTCGTACATACCGCGGTCATGCCGCAGATAAGAAAGCTAAGAAATAAGAGGTAAAAGATGGAAACTATTGCAAAACATCGTTACGCTCGTACTTCTGCCCAAAAAGCTCGCTTAGTTGCTGATTTAATTCGCGGTAAAAAAGTTGCTAACGCATTAGAAATCTTAACTTTTACTAACAAAAAAGCAGCCGCTTTAGTGAAAAAAGTATTAGAGTCAGCTATTGCAAATGCAGAGCACAATGACGGTGCAGATGTCGATGATCTTAAAGTTGCGAAGATTTTCGTTGATGAAGGTCCAAGCATGAAACGTGTAATGCCACGTGCTAAAGGTCGCGCAGATCGTATCTTAAAACGTACCAGCCACATCACCGTGGTTGTGTCAGATCGTTAATCAGTAGGAGAATAGCAATGGGTCAAAAAGTACATCCACATGGTATTCGCCTAGGTATTGTTAAGCCTTGGAGCTCTACTTGGTTTGCGAATACACAAGATTTCGCTGATAACTTAGAAGGCGATTTCAAAGTACGTCAATTTTTAAATAAAGAGTTAGCGAATGCTTCTGTTTCACGCATCACTATTGAGCGTCCGGCAAAAAGTATCCGTGTAACTATTCACACAGCACGCCCGGGTATCGTTATCGGTAAAAAAGGCGAAGATGTTGAAAAATTAAGAAACGCCGTATCAAAAATTGCCGGCGTGCCTGCTCAAATCAACATTGCTGAAGTGAAAAAACCAGAGCTAGATGCAAAATTAGTTGCAGATAGCATCGCTTCCCAACTTGAACGCCGTGTAATGTTCCGTCGTGCAATGAAACGTGCGGTACAAAACGCAATGCGTTTAGGTGCTAAAGGTATCAAAGTTGAAGTTAGCGGTCGTTTAGGTGGTGCAGAAATCGCACGTTCAGAGTGGTATCGTGAAGGTCGTGTACCTCTACATACACTTCGTGCTGACATCGATTATAACACTGCAGAAGCACACACAACATACGGTGTAATCGGTATTAAAGTGTGGATCTTCAAAGGTGAAATTCTTGGTGGTATGGCTGCAGTGATTGCATCTGAGAAAGAACCAGCGGCACAGCCTAAAAAGCCTGCTCGTCGTGGTCGTAAATAAGGAGAATCACTGAATGTTACAACCAAAACGTACAAAATTCCGCAAAGTCCACAAAGGTCGTAACCGTGGTATTGCGGGTGGTACTGAAGTGAGCTTCGGTACATTCGGTTTGAAAGCAATTGGTCGTGGTCGTTTAACTGCTCGTCAAATCGAAGCGGCTCGTCGTGCGATGACTCGTGCGGTAAAACGTCAAGGTAAAATCTGGATTCGTGTATTCCCAGATAAACCAATTACTGAAAAACCATTAGAAGTCCGTATGGGTAAAGGTAAAGGTAACGTTGAGTACTGGGTAGCCTTAATCCAACCGGGTAAAGTTCTCTATGAAATGGATGGTGTTTCTGAAGAAATTGCACGCCACGCATTTGCGTTAGCGGCGGCAAAACTTCCGTTTAAAACCACATTTGTAACTAAGACGGTGATGTAATGAAAGCTCAAGAACTACGTACAAAAAATGTTGAAGAGCTGAATGCTGAGTTAGTGAACCTTTTAGGTGAACAATTCAAATTGCGTATGCAAGCAGCCACCGGTCAGCTTCAACAAACCCATCAGTTAAAACAAGTGCGTCGCAATATTGCACGAGTAAAAACTGTATTAACCGAAAAGGCGGGTGAGTAATGACTGATAAAATTCGTACAGTACAAGGTAAAGTTGTTAGTGACAAAATGGAAAAGTCTTTCGTTGTTGCTATCGAACGCACGGTTAAACACCCAATCTATGGTAAGTTTATCCGTCGCACAACAAAACTTCACGTACATGATGAAAATAACGAAGCTAAATTAGGCGATGTTGTTGAAATTAAAGAGTGTCGTCCACTCTCTAAAACAAAATCCTGGACTTTAGTTCGTGTTGTTGAGAAAGCAGTAGTCGCTTAATCAATTCAACAGTTTCAAAAAGGTCTGATAGCAATATCAGACCTTTTTTATTTTGCGATATAAAAGTGTATTGCTCTAGTTCATCCGCTTTATAACGGACTAGCCTTAGCGTAGTACATATTTTGATGTATTGGATAGATAAGCGGTTAGTTAAGAGACATTTTTTGTAAAAGTGGTTAATTTGCAAATTTTAACTTTTTACTGACCGCTTGTAATTGAGCGATTATTATTAATTTATTGCAAATTTTTTAAAAATTTAGTGCCTTTGGAACTTTTTAAATTATCGTTGTCTATAGGACGCTATATTTTTTAGTTTATGGGGCTGTACTAGATAACTAGGGAAATCTAATTTCAGGTTAGAATAATCCCTATGAGAAGAAGTCGTTTAAGTCAGTACAAGCAAAACAAACTGATTGAACTGTTTATTGCGGGTGTTACTGCTCGC